>JAAYZO010000247.1 GCA_012514865.1 Lentisphaerota bacterium
GCGGTGGGCGTCGTCGACGTCGCCGACGATGCGTTCCATCTCCTCGCGGGTCGGGGCGAGTTCTGGCGTGTCGGTCCCGGTCAGGGCTCTGGCGGCCACGGCGCGGGCGCTGCCGACGGGCGCCTCGGCGGCGCGCGACAGGAGCTCGATCGCCTCGTCCGTGCGGTCGTTCTCGGCTGCGGCGGCACCGGCCAGGAGGGGCAGGGCGCCGTGGTCCTCGGGCGGCAGGCGGCGTCGGGCGCGGTCGATCAGGCAGACCATCTCCCAGGTGGCGGGGACCACCCAGTCGACCGCCGATCCGGCCAGGATGGCGTAACGCCTGGCGAGGTCCTCGAGGCCGAGGGCCGCGGCGGCGTCCATGGCCAGGAGAGCCGCCAGGGGGTGGAGCCCGCAGGGCTGCCCGGCCTTGATGGCGGCATCGAGGTAGGCCAGGACATCCGTATGGAAGCCGGCCCGCCAGTAGAGCAGCAAGGCCTCGAGGACGTAGGCGGCACGATAGACCTGCCCCCACGGCCGGTCCGCGGGCAGCTCGGGCAGCGTGAGCGGCTCCACGGCGGGCGTGGTGGGGCGTCCCGGCGAGGCGAGGCCCTGGATCAGCGCCTCGATCTCGAGGAAGATCGTGAACGGTGTCTCGGCGCGGTCCTTCAGGCAGGCCCTGGCCGCGGCACGGTCGCCGCAGTGGCGATGCACCGCCGCCAGGAGAGCGCGGGCGTCGATCGCATCCGGGCGGGCCGCCAGGAAGGCCTCCAGAAGCGGAATGGCCTCGGGCAGATGGCCGGCGAGGATCTCGATGTCGGCCAGGAGCCGCAGCATGGCCGGCGCCAGGGCGGGGTCGCGGCGGGCCGCGAGGATGTGGTCCCAGGCCGCGGTGTAGTGGGCGGGCTGAGCCTCGAGGCGGTAGAGCCGCGCCGCGGCGGCCGCCGCCACGGCGTGCAGTCGGGGCTGGTCCGGAGTCTCCTGCAGTGCGGCATGGAGGCGCTCCAGGGCGGCCTGCGGCTGGCCGGTCTTGAGGTCGACCTCGGCCAGCAGCAGGACGCGATCGAGGGCCAGCAGGGGCGGCGCGTCGGCCTGGAGGCGCTCGCGTGCCTCGTGCCAGCGGTGGTACTGGGCGGCCACGGTGGCCTGCCCGACGGCGGTGTCGCGGCGTGCCCGCAGGCACCACTGCGTCGGCGGCCGGCGGTCGCGCTGCGGGTCCAGCGACTGCGTTTCCGGGCCATACCAGCGCCGGCGGAAGCGCAGTCGGCCCTGGCGGTCGCGGATCTCGATCCACCCGGGTGCCGTCGTCGGGAAGACGGCCCGGCTGACCTCACCGGGAGCCATCTCCAGGCTCTGGCGGCGGCTGTGATCGTCCTGGACGAGGGCCACCACGGCCCTGCCGGTGAGGTCGAGCGAGTGGACCTCGACCGACAGGCTGTCGTCGATGACGGCCGCCGCTACGGCCAGGTTCTCGGTGGACCAGGTCAGTTCGTTCATGTCGGCGGTGCCGAACCAGCTCCCGTGAGCGCGCGCGACCTCCTGGGGCTGGAGCCAGTCGGAGAACCACTGCGATTCGAGGAGCCCCGCCTGGATCTCGACGTACTGGCCGTCGTCATCGGTGAGGAAGCGCTCCCAGATGCGGTTGTCCTCGTGGGTGCCCCAGGTGAAGTACTTCTGGCCCGGCAGGCTGATGCGGGGGGCGACGTGGTAGGTGCCGAGGCGGCGGTCGCTGTAATAGGCCCCGAAGACATCGGCGTGCGAGCGGTAGCCGAAGTGGTCCAGGGGGGTCGGGTTGTTGACATGCAGCGAGCGGTCGATGCCGTCACGCATGGGGAAGGGCAGCGACGGCGTTCCGACCGTCCAGTCGCAGCGGCAGACGAAACGCATGTCGGCAGCCGCGGGCACCGCCGCGTTCTCCCAGTAGTAGAGCCGCTCGCGCCACGGGTTCGGGTTGGCCAGGGTGAGGTCGACGTCGAGGGCGGCGCGGCCCTCGCGCAGGCCCATGCGGACCTGCCAGCGCTGCCCCGTCGAGCGGTCGATGTCGCCGACGACCACGGCCACCTCGCGAGGGCCTTCGATACAGCGGTGGAAGACCGGCGAGACGGTGCTGACGGTGTGGCCGAGGGTCGGGAAGTTGAACTCGACGCCGCCGCTGAGCCAGGCGCCGCGCAGGGCCACCAGGGCCGGCTTGACGACGTGGTTGCGGTAGAACAGCTCGCGGCCGCTGCGCAGGTCCCGCAGTGAGTAGAGCCGGCCGTTCATGCCCGGCAGCACGATCGCCTCGAGGAGGCCGTTGCTCAGTCGTACCGCGGTATGCCTGCAGGTGTCATCGCGCCGCATGGTGGCGATGTCGATGTCGTCCTGGGCGTGGTAGGGCCAGACGGTGCGCTGGCGGAGCCGTCCGCCGAACGAGAGCGGCAGCCACGGCGAGTCGGGGCCGCGCTGGTAGGTCGGCAGGACACTCTGCGTGGTCTCGATGCTGAGCATGGCAAAGCCCCCTGCGCCGGCCGTATCATGCAGACGCCGGTCGCTCCCGTCGCCGTGTCCCCTCCGGGCGCGCGGTCAGTCCTCGTCGCCGACGATCTGGGTGCCGACACCGCGGTCGGTGAACAGCTCCAGGAGGAGCGAGTGCTGCACCCGTCCGTCGATCATGTGGACCTTCGACACGCCGGCGTCGATGGCGGCGGCGGCGCTGCGGACCTTCGGGACCATGCCGCCGCTCAGGATGCCATCGCGGATCATGCCCTCGACCTCGTTGCGGCGGATGGTGCTGATCAGGCTCGACTCGTCGCCGGCATCGCGCAGGACGCCCGGCACATCGCTGAGGAAGACCAGCTTGCGAACGCGCATCTGGGCGGCGACGACGCAGGCGGCCATGTCGGCGTTGACGTTATAGACGAGGCCGTTCATATCGCAGGCCAGGGGGGTGATCACGGGCACCTCGCCGCGGGCCAGGACCCAGCGGATCTGCTCGGTGTCGACGTTGACGACGCGGCCGACCAGGCCGAGGTCGACCTCCTGGCCGGTGGCCGGGTCGGTGGTCGTCTCGCGCTCGGCCCGCAGGACGTTCTTGCCGGAGACCGGGCAGGGCCGGCCATCGACCTCGCGCATGAGGCTGACCAGGTCGGCGTTGATCTGGTCGTGCAGGACGCGGTCGACGACGCGGATGGTCTTCTCGCAGGTGTAGCGCAGGCCATTGACAAAGCGCGTCGGCACGCCCTCGGCCTTGAGCTGGGCGCTGATCGCCTTGCCGCCGCCGTGCACCACGATCGGCTTCATACCGGCGCATTCCATGAAGACGACGTCACGGATGACACTGCGCGTGGCCGCCGGGTCCTCCATGGCACTGCCGCCGAACTTCACCAGCACGACGCTGTTGCGGAACTGCTGGATATACGGCAATGCCTCGATCAGCACCGAGGCCTTTCCAATGAGCTGCTCCATGGGGCCATGATCTCCGGGGTTGTCGGGTGCCGGGGCACACTGTAGATTCGCCACCGGCGACTTCAAACGGAGAGGGTCGAGGGGAGAGGGTCGAGGGGAGAGGGGGTGGCAGTTCGGCCGGTATCACTGGTCTCGATAGGTCTCGATAGGTCTCGCCAGGTCTCGACGGTCCCGGCCGGTATGGCCGGCGCCCGGGCTGGTTGCCTGGCGATGGAGGACAGGACATGCGCATCGGCTGGATTGGCACCGGGATCATGGGCGCGCCTATGGCCGGGCATCTCCTGCAGGGCGGCCACACGCTTGGGGTGTTCAACCGCAGTCGCGAGAAGGCGTCGGGCCTGATCGCCGGCGGGGCGGCCTGGTACGACTCCCCGCGGGCCCTGGCCGAGGCCAGCGAGGTGGTCTTCTCGATCGTCGGGCACCCGCGGGATGTCGAGGCGGTCTACCTCGGCCCGGAGGGCGTCCTGGCGGCGGCCCGGCGGCCGGGGGTCGTCGTCGATATGACCACCAGCCAGCCGGCGCTGGCGCGGCGACTGGCCGCGGCGGCGGCCGAGCGCGGCGTGACCAGCCTCGACGCGCCGGTGTCGGGCGGCGACATCGGCGCCCGGAAGGCCACCCTGGTGATCATGGTTGGCGGCGATCGCGGGGCCTTCGACCAGGTGTCGCCCCTGCTCGGCCTCCTCGGCCGGACGGTCGCCCACATGGGCCCAGCCGGTGCCGGCCAGCACACCAAGATGTGCAACCAGATCCTGATCGCGGGGACCATGATCGGGGTCTGCGAGGCGCTGCTCTACGCCAGCCGGGCCGGCCTCGACGCGGCCGGCGTCATCGACGTGGTCAGCCAGGGCGCCGCCGGATCCTGGGCGATCAGCAACCTCGGGCCACGCATGATCGCCGGCGACTTCACGCCGGGATTCATGGTCGAGCACTTCATTAAGGATATGGGCATCGCCCTGGCCGAGGCCGGCGCCATGGGGCTGGCCCTGCCCGGGCTGGCTCTGGTGCACCAGCTCTACCTCGCGGTGCAGGCCCAGGGCGGCGGACGACTCGGCACGCAGGCGCTGCTGCGGGCCCTGCGGACCCTCAACGGCCTGCCTGCCGACAACCCCGGCGTCCCCTGACCGTAGGCATCAGTGCCCCTGACCGGGTGTCGTGGTGACCCGTGACAGGGCGTAGCGCATGGCACTGCCGTCGATGGTACGCTGCGGGAAACTGGTCACGGCGATGCGGTCGCCGTCGATCCTGAAGCCGGGATCCTCGCGCACGTAGAGCCGCTGGCCGATGCCGCGCACGACGTTGAAGGCCCGCTGCGTGCCGTCGGCGAAGTGGATCCGCAGGGCGCCCGCCTGGGCGGCGTCGACCGCCTGGTCGATGTCGAACCAGCCGCGGCTGCCCTCGGTCGTCTCCCGTCCGTAGCCGATGACGGCGCCACTCCATTCCGGCGCAACGCGGTAGGTTCGCCCGTCGTGCCGGGTCAACTCGACCGCCTGGCCGTGCACGAAGCGGTCGAAGCCGGCATCGCCACGGTCGATGGTGAGGACCAGGTCGTCGCCGGCGCGTTCGACGGCCAGCGCGCGCGCCTTCGGCGGGCCGTTGACCGGTTCGTGGACAGCGACGAAGGTGCTGGCGAGGTCCTCGCCTTTGCGGCGCAGGCAGAACGCCGGGGCCTTGTCACGGTCGAGCAGGGCGTTGGTCTCGCAGGCCCGGCGGATCGACGGGACCTCGCCGAGGTAGATCGTCGTACCCGGCCCGGGGACGATGAGGGTGCGCGTGCCGATCGCGGGGGAGGCCTTGAGACGGATATCCAGCGTGGCCATCGCCGCCGCCAGCGGGGCCGTGCGCAGGTTGGTGTAGAAGCCGTAGGCGTGGCCAGGCGGGTTGGGATCGCGATGGCCGCCGGGCCGGCGGAACTCGATGCCGTCGTTCATCAGGGTACCGGCAAAGGGCTGCAGGGCGACGTCGGCGGTGGCGTTGGAGTCCTCGTCGACGCTGCCGAGGAGCAGGTAGTCGTGCTGCCGACCGCCGACGACCTCGACGATGTCGATCAGGTACGCGTCACGGCTGTCGGCGCCGACGACCGCCAGCGAGCGGCGGTAGCGCGACGCCACGCCGGGGTAGGCATCGGCATCGGCGCTGGCGTACTGGAAGTCGCCCGCGACCACGAAGTCGCGCAGGCAGTACGTGGTGTGCTCCGCGTCCTTCGCGCAGTCGACGCCGTTCACGACGACGGTGTTGTGCGCCATCATGCGGTCGGGCCAGTGCAGCCGGTAGTTGGTCCAGGTGTAGCCGATGTCGGGAAAGAGCTCCTTGCCGAAGGCGAAGAGGCCGATGCTCAGCGCGTCGAAGTGCTTGTGGTATCGGCCCCTGGTGTAGTTGAGGTA
>JAAYZO010000248.1 GCA_012514865.1 Lentisphaerota bacterium
CGCCGAACACCTTGAAGGAGAATCCCCCATGCCCGACCCCACCCCTGTCGAGACCGAGACCCCGGTCGCCGAACCTGACGACCGGCCGGCCGCCTTACCCGTCGCCGCGGCCCAGGCCCACACCCAGCCCGCCGCCCTGCCCGACCCGACTGCGCCCTGGCTCACCCGTCTGCGCGCCGCCGCCGTCACCGCCGCCCTCGCCGCCTCCGGCCTGCCCGGCCCCGTCCAGACCCGCCTCGCCGTTGCCGCCTACGACAGCCCCGAGCAGCTCGACGCCGCCATCCAGGCCGCCCGCGACGAGCTTGCCCAGCTCGCTGCCGAAAACGTCATCCACATCGGCGACGCCCCGCCCAGGGGCCGCGTTTCCGCCATGCGCACCGGCCTTGAGCAAATCGAGCAGGCCGTCGACTGGAACTTCGGCGTGCGCAGCGCCCCCGTGCCCGAGCCGGCCCTGCGCTCCCTGCGCACCGTCTACCACGCCCTCACCGGCGACTACGACTTCTACGGGCGCTTCGAGCCCGACCGCGTCCACCTCGAAGGCGCGACCACCACGACGCTGGCAAACCTCGCCGCCAACGCCCTGAACAAGGTCATCGTCCAGCAGTTCAGCGCCCTCACCTTCTGGCGCTGGTACGAGCAGATCGCCTACCCGACGCCCAACGACGGCTCCGTGCAGGACATGCAGTGGACGGTCATCGGCGGCATCGGCGACCTGCCGCAGGTGCTCGAAAAAGCCTCTTATGAGGAGCTGGACGTCGCCGACGTGGCCGAGTCCGACAGCTTCGTCAAGCACGGCGGCTACGTGCCCATCACTCTGGAGCTGATCCGCAACTCCGACATCCAGCGCATCCAGGCCATCCCCCGAGCCCTCGCCCTTGCCGCCGTGCGCACGCGCAGCGCCAGCGTCGCCGCCATCTTCACCGCCAACGGCGGCACCGGCCCCACGCTGACCCAGGACGACACGCCCCTCTTCGACGAGGCGCACAACAACCTGGCGACGACCGCGCTGGGCACCTCGGCGGCTGCCTGGCGGGCCGCCCGCGCCGAGTGCTTCAAGCAGCCCGAGCTGAACAGCGGCAAGCAATTGGGCCTCTTCCCGCGCTACTGGCTGGGCCCGGCTGACCTCTACGACCAGGCGCTCGCCCTCTTCGGCTACGGCGACGGCGTGCCCACCACCTACGCGCCCGAAGCCCAGGACAGGGGCGTCCACGACCCGCGCCCTGTGCCCCTCGCCGTCCCCGACTTCACCGACCCGGCCGACTGGGCCTACATCGTCGACCCCCAGGTCTTCCCGGTCATCCACATCAGCTATGCCCAGGCGCCCGGCGGCGGCGTTCATCCCGCGCCGGAGCTGTTCACTGTCGCCAGCCCGACCGCTGGCCTCATGTTCACCAACGACGTCCTGCCCATCAAAGTCCGCGACTGGTTCGCCGTCGGTGTCAACGGCTACCGCGGCATCGGAAAGCGCAACGTAGCCGGATAGCCATGAGCCAATAGCCTTTAGCCGTTAGCCTCTGGCTAACGGCTAAAGGCTAAGAGCTAAAAGCTCTAAGGAGATTTCCCATGCTTGGCCACCACCTCGCCCGCACCATCCACGTCCCCGGCGCGCTCGCCGCCGACGTCGTGCCCGCGCTCACCATCCCGCAGAACTGCCGCCTCGTGCACGTCAGTGCCGTCGCCCTGAACGACAGCGACGCCACCCTCATGCTGGGCACGCCCGCCAACCCCGCCGGCATCCTGGCTCCCGCGCCCATCGGCAGAGGCGGCGTGCCCGCCGTCTTCACTGCCCGCGACTGGGCTCCCGCCAACCCGACGGGCCGCCTGCGCGCTGGCGACGTCCTGCTCATCACCCTCGACTTCGACGGCGACTCCGGCGCAGCCGCCCGCGACGTTACCGTCGACCTCGACTTTCTGGAAGGCTAGCCGATGCCCAGGGATCGCGGGCTTCCAGCCCGCATTCTTGCTTCCCTATCGCCCCCTCGCGGCTTTGCCCCGGCCGCCTTGCCCGCCCGGGCAGAGCTGCCTGAAGCCCCGCCCACCCGCCTCAGGCAGCCGCTCCCCGGCCGGTTCTCCCTCGCCGGCCGGGGAGCCCTCTCCCTTCCACTGCTACGTACGGGTCTGGTATGCCGGCCGGTCGTCACGGCGAGCGCCAACACCTTCGCTCCGGCATACCAGACCCAACCCGGAGACCTACTATGACCACGACCGCGCCGCCTCTTGACATCCATACCATCGACGACGCCACGCTCCAGCAGGCGATCGACGAGCTCAACATCGGCGTCCCCGTCCGCGCCTGCGCCGTCGAAAACGGCCACCTCATCCTCTACCTTGCCTACGGCGGCAAAGCCA
>JAAYZO010000033.1 GCA_012514865.1 Lentisphaerota bacterium
ACCGGGGACTCAGGGGACACAGGGGACGCACGGCGGGGAGCCGGTCGGCTCTTTCAGAGTTCAGAGTTCAGAGTTCAGAGTTCTGAGTCCGGAGTCCGGAGTCCCGGGGATCCAGACCCACCGTCTACCGACGCACCGACGCACGGGCGTACTCGCCCTCTGCTCCCCTCCCATCCGTGTCCATCCGAGTCCATCTGTGGTTCTCCCCCTCCATCGCTGGACGTTGGGCGTTGAGCGTTCAGCGTTGAGCGTTCCCGCCGCCGTCCCCTGTCGATCCCTATCGATCCCTGTCGACTCCTGCCGTCCCCGGCACACGTCGCCCTTGGACGTTGGGCGTTGAGCGTTCTATCGCTCCTCCCCCTCCTCCTCCGCGTGTTCCGTGTGGTCCGTGGGCAGTTGTCCCCCTTTCCCCGCCTGTAGTCCCGTAGTCCCGCAGTCCCGTAGTCCCGTGGTCCTTCCCCTTTCCCTCATCCGCGTTCATCCGTGTCCATCCGTGGTTCTCTTCCCCCTCCATCGCTGGACGTTGGGCGTTGAGCGTTCAGCGTTGGGCGTTCCCTCCGCCGTCCCCTGTCGATCCCTATCGATCCCTGTCGATCCCTGTCGACTCCTGCCGTCCCCGGCACACGTCGCCCTTGGACGTTGGGCGTTGAGCGTTCAGCGTTGAGCGTTCCCTTCTCTGCCCCTCCCCACAGACGCACCGTCCACCGACGCACGGGCGTACTCGCCCTCTTCCCGTCGTCCCGTGGTCCTTCCCCCTTCCCCCATCCGTGGTTCTCTTCCCCTCCATCGCTGGACGTTGGGCGTTGAGCGTTCAGCGTTCGGCGTTCCCTCACCCCGAGGTCGGCGGCCGGAGTCCCGCCCCCCGCTCCTTGCCACCGCGCCCTCCGGGCGCTACCTTCGCCTTGGGTTCCCACTCTCTGACGGGGTCGACGCTTCTGGAGAGATGCCATGCTCGGACGTATCACCGCGTGTGTGGAGGATCTTGCCATGCTGGCCTTGTCCGCCCTGTCTGCACTCCTCATCGGCGGCCTCGCCGCCAGCGCCGCCAGCGCCGCGGTGCCGCCGGTGGCGTCGCCCGCTCCCGCTCCCGCGCCGGTGTCGGCGGCCGCGTCGCCGGCCGCGTCGCCGGGCTGGCTCAACGCCCGCGACTTCGGCGCCTCGGGCTCGGAGTACTCCACCACGGCGACCACCGTCGCGGGCGCCAAGGAGATCGTTGTCGCCGCCGTTGGCGACTTCCAGGTCGGGCAGGGCGTCATGGTCTCCGAGTGCCACCCGCGCGTCGTCTCGCAGACCCTCTGGGGGCCCCGCCACGCCGTCGTCATGGGCCGCGCCCTGCAGGGCAAGGCCGAACTGCGCGGCTACGACGGCACCCAGGGCGACTGGGTCATCCTCCTCATCGACATACCCGAGGGCGGCAAGGCCTTCCGCTGGTCCGAGGATCTCGCCCGCACCTGGCACCCCGGCGGCGCGGTCGGCCCTGACTGGCAGCCCCTGCGCGACGGTCTCGAGGTGCGCTTCAGCGAGCACGATTGGGAGAAGGGCTACAACGTCGCCTTCTCCTGCCGCGGTCAGCTCGTCAGCGCCATCACCGCCATCGACGGCACCACCGTCACCCTCCGCGACGCGCCCAGCCGCGCCGTGGCGGCGGCCACCCTGCGGCACTGCGACGACGCGGCCCTCCAGGCGGCCATCGACGAGGCCGTCAAGACCCGCATGAACCTCCATCTGCCCAACGGCCGCTACCGCCTCTCGCGCGGCCTGGTCGTGCGGCAGCCGATGTCGTTCACCCTCGAGGGCGCTCAGGCCGAGCACACCATCCTCGACATCAGCGAAGGGCAGGGCGCCTGCATCACCCTGTCCCAGGGCAGCGACGCCACCCTGCGGCGTATGACCATGCTCGGGCACTCCGGCTTCGCCGAGCGCGACCAATGCGGCATCCTCCGCACCCAGGGCTCGAGCTACTTCTGGGGCTTCGGCGCCAAGGGCTGCAACGCCGTGACCATCAGCAACACGCGCCGCGTCCTGGTCGAGGACTGCCACGGCCGGCGCATGGCCACCGAGTGCTTCGTCTCCGGCAGCCGCAGCCGCGGCCTGCCCGACAAGCCGACCCAGGACCACTCGCAGTCGACCGTCTACCTGCGCTGCTCGGCCATCGACTGCGGCCGCAATGCCTTCAACGACGTCACCGCCGGCTCCGAGAACACCAGCGTCATCGAGTGCCGCATCGTCGACGTCGGCGGCTGCGCCTGGGAGGGCGCCTCGCGCTTTGTCAAGTTCGTCGGGAACTACGTTCGCAACGCCGGCACCGTCGCCATGGGCAACCTCGGCGTCGCCAACCGCGATGCGACCTTCCCCGCCCTTGGGGCCGGACAGCACCTCGTCGCCAACAACATCTTCGAGAGCACGGTGCCCTACGGCGGCGCCGCGGTGCGTGCCGCGGTCGGCGCCACCCAGGTGCACATCACCCACAACACCTTCGTCAACTTCAACGCGTCGGCCGTCCATCTGAGCGGCAGCAGCGACCCGACCCACTACCCCACCGCCCAGGCCGTCGTCGCCGGGAATCTCTTCGACATGACCGCCGTCGACGCCGCGCCGGTCCCGCGCACCGCCATCGACATCAGCGCCGCGCAGGTCATCGTCGCCGACAACCAGATCCTCGTGCGCGGCGAGTGCGACCGGACCGTCACTGCCCTGCGCCTCCTCGAGCCGGCTATCGACATCACGGTCCACGACAACCTCATCCGCAACTGCGGCCAGGGCCTCGCCTGCGGCCGCGCCAGCAGCCAGGTCGCCGCCGTCATCGACCCGCAGACCTTCACCCTCGGACGACGCTTCCTGCCCCTGGAGCACCGCCTCGAGACCCAGCTCCAGGGCTGGCAGATCGCCTGGCTCACCGGCGGCCGCGCCGAGGCGCTCTCGACCGTCCAGGGCATCACCGGCGCCAGCGGCACCGACCCGGTCACCGTCCGCCTCGCCGCGCCGCCGGAACGCCTCGAGGCTGGGCGGTCGTTCGACGCCCTGCCGCCGCAGTCGAACTGGAATCTCCACGACAACACCATCGCCGACTGCCTCCAGCCGGCGGTCTTCGATATCTACGGCAGCCCGACCACGATCTTCCGCAACAACATCCTCACCCGCGGTACGGCCGCCGGTGTGCCGCAGGCCATCCTCGTCGGCGGCCAGGTGCACCTCCTCGGCAACCACCTCGTCGGCTTCGACGAGCCCGGCTCCGCTGCCCTGAGCCTGCAGGCGTCGGCCTTTCGCCAGACTGCCCGCAGCCGCATCCGCGACAATGTCTTCGCCGGCTGCGCCGAGGCCGTCCGCGACGCCGTCGGCGGTGTCTGGACGCCCGCTGCCGCCGCCGTGAATGCCATCGTCGAGCCGGCCGTGGCGGCGCCGGCCGTGGCCCCTGCCGCCGGGGCGGCGGCCCCGGTCGCAGCTCCGGCTCACGGCGCCGCGTGCCACGGCAGCGCCGACCCTCGACGGCCGCGTCGAGGAGTGGCCATGGCAGGACCCCGGCCGCACTATCGCCATCGCCCAGCCGCCCGACGGACCCGCCTTCCACCCGGCACCGGCCCGCGCCTGCGCTGCCTGGGACGACACTACCCTCTACCTCGCGGTGCGGGTCGCGGTGCCGGCCGGGACCGCCCTGCGCGGCGGCATCGACTTCGCCTCCTGCGACGGCGTCGAGCTCTCGCTGCGCGCTCCCGGCGGACCGCTCTGGGTCCTCTGGGGCTCCACCGACGGCGCCCTCCGGGCCATACCCGTTGGCGACACCACCCCCGCGCAGAGCGAGGCCCTCGAGTCCCTCGTGCGTTACCAGGCGCAGGTCACTCCGACCGAGTGGACCTGCGAGTGGGCCCTGCCCCTGGCCGCCCTCGGCCTGGACACCGCCCGCGCACGCGCCCTGCGCTTCAACCTCGGCCTGCACCTCGTCGCCCAGCAGGCCTGGCTGGCCTGGCAGGCCACCGGCGGGCCCTTCTACGATGTGGACCAGGCCGGGGACCTGGCCCTGGAACCCGCCCCGTAGCGGCGGCCGCGTCCCGGCCGCTCCGGGGGAAGGCAAGAGAACCACGGATGGACACCGATGAGCACGGATGGGAGGGGGATCCTACCGCAGAGGGCGCGGAGGAACGCAGAGGGGGAGAGGAGGGGAGGGGAAGGGGAGTTAACCACGAAAGGCACGAAGGACACGAACGGAAGAGGGGAGGGGGAAGAGGGCGAGTACGCCCGTAAGTCTGTGCGTCTGTAGACGGTGTGTCGGTGGGGCCGGAGTCGAAGGCGGAGGAAGTCGCAGGCAGGTCCGGAGTCCGGAGTCCGGAGTCGCCGACCGGGGGTCGGGCCTCGGGCGTAGGGCGTCCGGCAGTCGGGGGTGGGCGCCACGAGCCGAGTGGCGCTCTCCGGGGCGCCCGAAGACCCGGGCGGGACGCCCGGGCCACGTTCCCGGCCTGCAGAGAAAGTGGCACGGCCGTCTCGGCCGTGAAAGCGGCTGTCCCCAGCCG
>JAAYZO010000249.1 GCA_012514865.1 Lentisphaerota bacterium
CTTTCCACCAGCCTGAGCCGCCCGCCGTCGGGCGCCTGGCAGGCCCAGGCCCGGGTCGAGGTCGCCGCGAACGCCCTGGCCTGGGCCGGCGCCGACGGCCTGCGTCTGCGGGGCCAGGCGGGCTTCCAGGCCGAGGTCGGGCTCGCCCCCGACGGCATCGAGGCCGCCGGCGACGCCCGCCTGCTGGGCCTCGCCGGCGAGGTCGAGGGCGTGGCCTTCAGCGCCGCGGCGGTCACTGCCGCTCTGGAACGCGCCGATTGGCGCGGCCCGGTTGCGCTCTCGGGCCGCGTGCTGCCGGCGTGGGAGGCCCTGCGTGACGGCCTCCTCGCCCGCGGCCACCTGCGGGCCGCCGGGGTCGCCCTGCGGGCGCCGGGCGCCGTCAGCGCTGAGGACATCGCGCTGGACCTGCCCTGGTCGTGGAGCCTTGCCGGCGGCCTGACGCCGCCGCCCGGGTCGGCCGCGGGAAGCCTGCGCGGCGGCGCCTTCGCGGTGCAGTCGGTGCGCGGCGAGGGCTTCGCGGGCGAGGTCTTCCTCGAGGGGGAACGCCTGCGGCTGTCGGGCGAGGTCCGCGCGGCCGCCCCGGCGGTGACGGTCGCCGTCGAGCCGGTCGTCGAGTGGACGCACGGCCTGGCGCTGACGGCGCGTTTCAGCGTGCCGGCTTTCCCCGTCGCGTCCGCCGACACCTGGTACCACCTCCCCGACCTGCCGGCCGACCTCCGCCTCGCGGGCCGGCTCTCGGCTGAGGGCACCGTCCTCTACGACGGCCGCACCCTGCGGCTGCCCTGCCGGCTGCGCCTGACCGAGGGCAGCGTCGACTGGCCTGAGCAGAGCCTCCTCGTCCATGGCCTCGCCGCCGATCTGGAGTGGCGCGACCTCGTCGCCCTGCAAACCGCGCCATTCCAGGAGGTGACCTTCACCTCGGCCAAGGTCCACGATATCCCCATCGACGGCGGCCGCATCCTCGCCCAGCTCGACGGCCCCCAGGCCCTGATCCTCGAACGCTGCGAGCTGAACTGGTGCAAGGGCCGCGTCCATACCCAGGCCCTCCGCATCGACCCGAGTGCACCCGAACTCGACCTGGTCCTCTTCGCCGACAGCGTCGACATGATCTCCGCGCTCAGCCTGATCAAGGGCTTCAAGGGCACCGGCCACGGACTGCTCTTCGGGAAACTCCCCCTCGCCTACCGCAACGGCCGCCTGAGCTACTCGCGCGGCTACCTCTACAGCATCCCCGGCCAGAGCGGCCGGCTGGCCCTGGAGTCGGCCGGGCTCCTCACCGCGGCCCTGCCGCCCACTCACCCGAACTGGCCCGAGCTGCGCCGCGCCGAACAGGCCCTCGAGGACTTCCGCCTCGACGTCTTCCGCCTCGACTTCACCGGACGCCAGGCCGGCGAGCCCGGCGCCCGCATCCTCCTGGTCGGCGAGGGCACCGCCGAGAAGGTCCCGGTCCGACTCAACCTCAATGTGAACGGCCCCATCGAGGAGGCGATCACCATGGGCCTGCGCCTGGGCGGGCTCTGAGGCGGTGAATAAGCAGCCGTGTCGGGACGTTATAGTCCAGCAAAGAACGTGCTCGGGTGGCTGCCATGTTAAGGAAGACTGCCATGCATGAGAAGGTCCTCGCACTGGCCCTGGTACTGGGGGTGAGCCCGGGGTGCATCCGGACGCACTCGACGGTCGAGGTCAAGCCCGTCGAAGTGAAGCCGATCCACATCACCCTCGACGTCAACCTGCGCGTCGCCAAGGAGCTCGACAGCTTCTTCGACGACCTCGACGCCGCCGACCCGACCCTGCAGACGCCCGCCCCGAAGTGACGCGTGCACAACCCGGAGGAGTGACTCCTATGAAGACCCTGTTCTGCGCGACCGTGTGCGGCCTCCTGACCCTCGCTGCGGCGAGCGCCAGCGCCCAGGAACTCGGGGCTGTCCAGGCGCGCATGCGCCAGCGCATCGCCACCCTGGCGCCGCTGAAGAGCGACAAGAGCATCGGTGAAAACAACGCCGGCTTCCTCGAAGTGCTCAAGGCCGGCGCTCCGGCGGCGACACGCGAGGTCGTCGAGGCCGAGAATGCCGACCGCCGGACCGTCTACGCGGCCATCGCCGCCAAGGCCGGCACCAGCGCGACCGCCGTCGGCCGCCAGCGCGCCAAGGAACTCGCCCAGCTCAGCGCCGCCGGACTGATGATCCAGCGCGAGGATGGCTCCTGGGTCGAGAAGCGCTGAGGGCGCGGCGGGGCGGAGGTGGGCGCCACGAGCCGAGTGGCGCTCCCACAGGCGCTGTCGGCGTCC
>JAAYZO010000250.1 GCA_012514865.1 Lentisphaerota bacterium
CAGTTGGAGGCGCTTGGGGTCATCGGTCCGGGCGAGAACCCCGGCCCGGTGCAGATCGTTCATCGCCTGCCGCGGCTCCGGCACGTCGGAGCAACGCAGCGCGTCGACGACGCGGATCTTCCCGTCGTAGTTGCCCGACCGGGAACAGAACTGGATCAAGCACAGGTAGTGCCAGCGGGCAGCGAGGGACAGGTCGGCCAGGACCGGGAGATCCGTCCAGGCATCATCAAGTCGGGTCCAGGTCACGCTGCCCGCTTCATCACGTTGGCGACAGCACGTTCTCCAGTGGGGTCCAGAAGACGCTGGCCTCCCCGGCGGGGCCGTCCCATCGCCTCGGGAGCGACGTGGGACAGGTCTTCGGCGTTGGCCTTGGCATCGAGCCGGCGGCGCGCCTCCCACTCCGCGACGGCCAGTCGTTCGTGGTCATCGCAGCGCACCGCCAGCCGCGCCGACATGTTCGCGGCGTTGCGGGTGATGCCAGGGAAGACGCGGGTCAGGTGCTTCTCAATCTCGCGTCGAGTCAGCATGTCGATGCCGATCAGGCGACGGTCTTCGCGTTGGGCATCGGCTTCATCAGCGCGTCGAGTTCGTCGAGGTCGACGCGGATCAGCCGCTTCCCCATCCGGTAGCCGGTGATCTCCCCGAGGGCGATCATCCGGCGGATGGTCTTCTCGCTGACGCCGATGTAGTCAGCGGCGAGGGTCAAGCCTCCCCAGCGCCGCGGGGCGTCGTCGATCGTCGTGATCTTCTTCTCCATCGGTACTCCCTCAGGCATGGCGGCAGGGGGTACCGTTTGGAACGGACCCCTGCCAGGTGTGGCGGATAGGTTCGGCGGCTCCCCGGTTGTGTTTGCAGACTGGCCGGGGGGCCGTTTCGCGTCCTTTGTGGGACGTGTACTGCTATGTCTCCATGCTGTCAGCCGCCTTCGACAAAACGGAAGGTGGTTTCCTGCGACACACGCCGCGTTCACCCGAAGTTCACTAGGTGGGGGATGTGGAGTTCACCTAGATCCACAGTTGTGACGCCTTATCCACACCGCCTGTCAGGGTGTAGAAGTAGCGGCCCTTCATCTGCATGTGGCCGATGTGGCCGATCTTCTAGAAGGCGTCGACGATCTCGTACTAGCGACCCTTCTTCTTGCCCTTGGGTGTGACGATCAGCTTGTCGATCCCGGCCGCGATCTGCTTGTCGCGCTCTGCTGCGACGTGCTGGTAGGCCAAGGCCGCCTCGCTGGTGGAGTGCCCCATCCGAGCCATGAGTTCGGCCAGCGTGGCGCCCGTGAGAGCGGCCGTGGTGGCCGCGGTGTGTCGGAGGTCGTGGAACCGGAGATCGTCGCGTCCAGCGGCCGCGCGCGCCTTCCTGAAGTGCTTCATCAGGGAGCTGGGGTGCAGGTGCTTGCCCGAGGCGGCCGGGAACAGGAGGTCGTCGGACTCCGGCCCGGTGTGGTCGGCCAGGTGGCGCTTCAGGGCGGGCTTCACGCTCTTGGGGATGCTGACGACACGGATCCCGGCATCGCTCTTGGGCGTCCCGACGATCGTCTCCCCCTTCAG
>JAAYZO010000251.1 GCA_012514865.1 Lentisphaerota bacterium
CCAGGGCGGCTGCCTGCTCTCGGATCCGTATCTCTGTGCCCTGACGCCGGACAGGGAGCTGGACATCTGCGTCCCCGGCCGCGGCCTGGACCGCCTCTTCGGCTGTCGCGAGGACGACATCCGGCGCGCCGCCGGCGCGGTGGCGCTGAGCCTTCCGGACGGCCGCCATGGGGTCGTGCGCGGCTCGCCTCTGCAGGCGGCCTGGGTGGCGTCGGCGCGGTCCGAGGTGGTGGCCAGCTACGCGGATGGCTCTCCGGCGGTCCTGTCGCACCGCGTCGGCGCGGGTCGTGCGGTGCTCAGCGGCGTCCATCTTGGCGTGGGCTGGTCGCCCGAGGTGAGCCTGGGCGACGACCTCCGCCTTCTCGAGGGTGCGGTTGCCGACGACATTGCTGCCGAGATCGTCCTGGACTGCGCCTCCGACGCCGGGGTGCGTTCGACGCTGCGTCTGCCCGACGGCGTGGTCGCCAGCCTGCTCGAGGTCCCCGACGGGCGCGCCATCGTGGTCGCGATGAATCTTCGTCCCGAACCGGTGCGCGGCGTGGTGGCGATCGAGCATCGTGCCGTTGCCGGGGCGACACGCATCGACGGCCCGGCGGACGTGCCGGCCGAGATCAGCGCCGATGGCCTGGCGCTGGAGCTGCCCGGCCTGGGCTGCGGCGTCTTCCTGCTGACGCCGTGAGACGGCGCGGGGGGGTGCCGAATGGCGCGTGCCACCGGGACCATGGACATTGTGGACAGAGTGGACATCGTGGACGGGGGTGGACGGGGGTGGACGGGGTGCTCGCGCGGGTGGCGCGGGCTTGTCCTGGGAGCGCCGAGCGTCGGCTCGGCATGGCCCGAGCGGTGCTACATTGTCGCGTTCAGCAGGTCCGTGCACACAGGAGAGTCGCCCATGGTCCCGCCACTGCGTTTCGATTCGTTGAAGGCCTACGCCTTTCGGATTCCGCTGCGGACGCCCTTTCGGATCAGCGTTGGTGAGGTGACCGAGAAGGAGGGTGTGCTCTTCGAGGCCCGCTGCGGCGACTTGGTGGGCTGGGGCGAGGCGGCGGTGGACGGCGTGCCGTACTACACCTGGGAGACGGTCGGCTCGGTCCTGGACGTCGCGCGTCGGGCCTTGGGTCCGGTGGCCGGGAGCCGCGCCTGGGGTCATCCGTCGGAGCTGGTCGAGGCGATGGACGCGTTCAACGGTCACTCCTTTGCCAAGGCCGGCATCGAGGCGGCGCTCTGGGATCTCTTCGGCAAGGCGGCGGGTCGGAGCGTGGCCTCGCTGATCGGCGCGGAGCGTGCCTGGGTGGAGGCCGGCCCGAGCCTCGGGATCAAGGCCTCGCCGGAGGCGCTGGTCAAGGCGGTGGGCGAGGCCCTCGACGAGGGCTGGCGCCGGGTCAAGATCAAGGTGATGCCGGGCCGCGATACGGCCTTCATCGAGGCGGTCCGGCGGCGTTTTCCGGAGATGACGCTGATGGTCGACGCCAACAACGCCTATCTGCCGCAGGACATCGGGACGCTGGCCGCGTGGGATGCCTACCGGCTCCTGATGATCGAGCAGCCCCTGGACCGGCATGACCTGCACTACCACGTCGAACTCTGCCGCCGGCTGCAGACCCCGATCTGCCTGGACGAGAGCATCGAGACCGTGCATCTGGCCGACTGTGCCCTGCGCATGAAGGCGGCGGATATCATCAACATCAAGGTCGGCCGCGTGGGCGGCCTGGTGAACACCCTGCGGGTGCACGACCTGGCGGTGGCGGCGGGCTGTCCGCTCTGGATCGGCAGCCGTGTGACCACCGGCGTGGCGGAGGCGAGCTACCTGGCGGCGGCGGCGCTGCCGGGCATCACGCTGCCGTCGGATGTCGGGGCCGGCCGCGCCTACCTCAGCGAGGACATCGTCACGCACTTCTTCGAGCGCCGCAACGGCTGCGAGTTCCGGGTGCCGTCGGCCGACGAGCCTGGCTTCGGGGTCGAGGTCGACCGCGATCGCCTCGAGCGCTACACCGCCGCGGTGGTGGAGATCCCGCTGCGCTGACCCGCTGCGGCGCCGCCGGCGCCACAGCGGGTCTTTGTCGTCATCCTCGTCTTTCGGAGTCCGGAGTTCGGAGTTCGGAGTTCGGAGTCCAGAGTTTCGAGGACGAGGACGAGGACGAGGACGAGGGCGAGGGCGAGGGCGGGGCGATCTCCCTTCGTCGGGTCGTCCTTGTCGTGATCCTCGTCGTGATCCTTGTCTTCCGGAGTTCGGAGTTCGGAGGACGAGGACGAGGACGAGGACGAGAACGAGGGCAGGGCGATCACCCTTCGTCGGGTCGTCCTTGTCGTGATCCTTGTCTTTCGGAGTTCGGAGTGAAGGCGACAAGGATCAGGACAAGGATTAGGACAAGGATTGGGACAAGGATTAGGACAAGGATTGGGACAAGGATACCGTCTACACCGGGGTTGGGTGGTAGGTCGAGTAGCGCAGGCCGGGGTTGAGGGCCAGGCCGCCGCCGGGGATGGCCAGCGAGCCGCAGGCGCAGACGTAGCAGGACGGATCCTGGCCGAGTTCGTCCTTGAGGTCATCCCACATCTCGCGGGTCTCGGTGCTGACGTAGAGCTTGACCTCCTGGTCCCAGCGCCGCACCTCGCGGATGAGGTGCTGGTAGATCATGCGGCGAGTCTCGTGGGGGAAGGGCCCGACGCGCCGTTCGCGCTCCTTGAGGGTCGGTGCCGCGGCGCGTGCCGCCTCGACGCATTCCGGGTCGAGGTGTTCCATGGGCAGGGTCTTGCTCATCGACTCGAAGGTATTCCATATATAGAGCGAGAATCCGATCGATTCAGGCCGGCTCAGGGTGACGGCCTGGCGAAGCAGATCGGCGTACTCGTCGCGCCAGTTGCGGACCGGTATGACCGGCTTGAGCTTGTAGCGCACCGGTATGCCCATCTCCTGGCACTTCCGGCCGGCCTCGATGCGCTCCAGGGGCGTGCCGGCGCCCGGTTCCATGAACCGCGAGACGGTCTCGCAGGGGACACTCCAGACGCCGACGAGGCGGTCTTTGTGCGGCAGGTCGGCAAGCCAGTCGACGTTGCCGCTGCCGGTATGGAAGTGCCCATAGCGCTCCTCGTACTGGGCGAGTTTGCGTGAGAAGAGGTCGTGGAGGCCGTACTCGGGCTCGAGGGTGATGAGGTCGGCGCCGTGGAGGATCATGCGGAAGACGCGGTTCCACGGGTTGTTCTCGATGACGGGTCCGACGATGCGCTCCATGTACTCTTCGAGGTTGAGGGCGATGCTGAGGAACCTGCCGCCGCGGCCGGCGCCGCAGTAGAGGCAGCCGTGGGAGCATCCGACGACGGTGCCGAAGTTGTAGGTCGGCCAGCAGACGCAGTCCTCGATGCGGTCGCGCTGGTGCGGGTGCTGGTCGATGGCGGTGCCCATGTGGCCGAAGATGGCGCCGAGGGTATCGAGGCTGGTGCCGGCCGGGCAGCGTGCCAGGAGGGGCCGCAGGTCGGGGCGGCGGTAGCTCAGCTCGATGGTGGTGAAGACGAGCGGGCGGAGGTACGAGCGCACCTCGCCGGCGGGCACCACCGCCGGCGGCCAGAGCGCCTGCAGCTCGGCCACCACCTCGGGGAGGTTCGCCTCGGTGACCACGGTGACGGCGGCGCGGTCCAGGCCGAGGCCGCCGAGCATGCGGTCGAGGCGCACCAGGCACTCCGGGCTCTCGTAGACGCGGTCGAGGGCGTAGACCTTCAGAGGCTTCAGGGCATACATGGCCGTCTCTCCGTGGTTCGCCGAGGTGAAGCGGCGCCGCGAGGCGCCGGGCGTGTCTACCTTACGCCGCCAACGCGGCGCGGCAACACCCCGGCAGCCGGTCCGTCGCGGTCGGGCCGGTGGCGCCCGGCCTGGGTGGCGCCTGTCGGCAGGCGCTCCACGGCCGCGCCGGGCTGATCGAAGATCGCGTCAGGGCTCACCTGGCCACCTTTGAGGGGTGCCAGATCGTAGCCGGGGGTCGCGCGCAGCTCGACCCCCGGAAACGCGAATCCAGCCTGGCCACCCTGGAGGGGTGCCAGATCGTAGCCGGGGGTCGCGCGCAGCTCGACCCCCGGAAACGCGAATCCAGGACCCACGCACCCTGAAGGGGTGCCAGAACCGGACTCTCAACCAGCCCTGACCGCCGCGCCGCGGCGATTGCATCGGCGTCGGGGGGCTCTATGGTGAGGGACGAGGCGGAGGTCGGAGGTCGGAGGTCAGAGGTCAGAGGTCGGAGGTCGGAGGCCAGAGGTCGGAGGTCGGAGGTGAGGGGCGATCTCAGATCGGGTGCTGGTACAATACGGCTGACACCAACACCAGGAGAAAACCGTGTCTATCGCAAGGCAAGCCACAGAGGTTTACGAGTCGGAATATCGCGAGCGGTTGGAGGCTGAGCACTTTGGCGAGTTTGTCGCCATCGAGCCGGAATCGCGCCAGTCGTTCGTGGCACCGACATTCGTCGAGGCCGCCCTTGCGGCCAAAGCCGCTTTCCCCGCGAGGAAGTCGTTCGTGATCCGAATCGGGTACGACGCGGCGGTTCATATTGGAGCGGCGACGAAGTGACGGGATGGGTAGATGACGACCGCCGCGCGCTTGTGACGATCGCAATCGGCGCAACTCCGAAGTCGCGAGCATCGAACGTTGACGCATGGGTCGACACAGCCTTCGACGGTCACTTTGTCTTCGCGATGCAACTGATCGAAGAGTTGGGGCTCGATACGCTCGCTGAAACCGAGGCCATTCTTGCCGAGGGTTCCAAAGTCACGTTAGAAACGTACGTCGCCTATCTGGAGTGGTTTGGCGAA
>JAAYZO010000252.1 GCA_012514865.1 Lentisphaerota bacterium
GGAATGATGGAATAGGGGTGTACCACCATGACCACGATCCTGCGTCTTGGCTGTCTCGGGGTTCTGGCCGGCGCGCTGCTGCCGGCGGCGCGCTCGCAGGAGGCGCCGGTCAACCTGGCGCTGGGTCGGCCGTACACCATGACCGCGCCGAACTACGCCCTCTGCAAGGATGCCGACGACGCGATTCAGCTCACCGACGGCCAGCGCACCGAGGGCCACTTCTGGACGCGGCCGAGCACCGTCGGCTGGACTGGCGGCAAGACCGTGACCCTCACCATCGACCTCGGTGCCGACCAGCCGATCGACGGGGTGGTCTTCAGCACCGCCGGCGGCGTCTCGGATGTGCTCTGGCCGCTCAGTCTGGTGGTGCTCGTCAGCCCCGACGGTCAGGCCTGGTACGAGGCCGGCGACCTGGTGGCTCAGGCACTCCTCGAGGACCCGCCGCCGGCTTATGGCACCTATGCCACCTACGCCTACCGCGCTGGCGGCCTCGGCACCCACGGGCGCTACGTCTGCATCGTCGCCGAGCCCGGCGACCAGTACCTCTTCTGCGACGAAATCGAGGTCATCGCCGGTGCGCCGGAGCTGCTGGCGCGCCCCTATGCCGGCCCGGCCCTCCCGGACAGCCCCGACCGCGCCGGCCTGATCCGCGGCCATCGCCTGCTCGTGTCGCAGCTCGCCCGCGACCTCCAGGCCGTCCGCGCCGACCTGGCCGCGGCGCCGCCGCCGGACGCCGCCGGCCTGACGGCCCGCGCCGACGCCCTGGCACAACGCCTGCGCCAACTGCCGCGGCTGCCCCTCGACAATTTCCGGGCGGTGCTGCCGATGAACGACCTCGAACGCGACATCCTCGCCCTGCAGGCGGCCGTCTGGCGGGCGCAGGGCAAGGCGCCGCTGCGGCTCTGGCAGGGCCAGCGCTGGGATCCCCTGGAGCCCTCGGAGGAGCCCCCGGCGGCGGCGACGGCGCCGCGTCTGGATGTCGCCCTGATGCAGAACGAGTGGCGCGCCGATGTGCTCAACATCACCAACGGCGCGGCGGCAGACGGTCTCGTGACCCTGACCCTCGAGGGCCTGCCGGAGGCGCCCGCCGGCGGCTGGCTGGAGGTCCATGAGGTCCAGCATGTCGGCACGCGGCGTTTCACCTCGGTGGCGGCGGCCCTGCCGGCCGCCGAGCGCGTCGGCTCGTCCTGGCGTGTGCGGGTGCCCGCGGGCATGACCCGGCAGGTGTGGTTCAGCGTGCATGCCGTCGGGATCGAGCCCGGACGCTACGAGGGCGCCGTCGTCGTGGCCGGCGCTGACACCGCGCTGCAGCGGGTGCCCTTCCATCTGCACGTCTCGCGCCTGCGCTTCCCCGAGCGCACCACGATGAATCTCGGCGGCTGGTCCTACACCAACCACATCGGCGCCGGCGGCATCACCGCGGCCAACCGCGATGCCCTGGTCGCGGCGCTGAAAGAGCATCACGTCAACGCCCCCTGGGCGACGAGCAGCGTGCTGCCCCGGGGCCGCATGGACGATCAGGGCACGTTCCTGGAGGAGCCCGACACGAGCGCCTTCGACGCCTTCGTCGACCTCTGGCCCGAGGCGCGCTACTACATGGTCTACGTCGCCATCGGCGACTGGAGCCGCCTCTCTTCCGGCTTCGACGGCGCGCCGCGCGGCACGCCCGCCTTCACCGCCAAACTCGCGGCCTGGGCGCACTTCTGGGCCGGGCACCTGCGCCGCCGCGGCATGGCGCCGCGTCAGCTCGGCCTGCTCATCATCGACGAGCCCCACAACGAGGCGATGTACGAGGCCCTCCTGGCCTACGCCCGCGTCATCAAGGACGCCGAGCCCGAGATTACCCTCTTCATCGACCCGCAGCCCGGCGACCCCGAGAGCTGTCTGCCGATGTTGCGGTCGATGGACGTGATCGTGCCGCACCGGCCGCAGTGGCTGCAGTCGAAGGAGTGGTTCCCGGCCCTCTTCGAGAGCCTGCGCCAGGAGGGCCGGCAGCTCGGGCTCTACTCGGCTGACGGACCGGCGCGGTCCTTCGACCCCTACGCCTACTACCTCCTGCAGCACTGGCACTGCTTCGCCATCGGCGGCACCTGGTCGGGCTTCTGGTCGTTCGGCGGCGACAGCCGCTTCTCGGTCTGGAATGAGTACGCCTCCGACGGCCGCGGCTCGTACTGCCCGATGTACCTCGACGACGAGGGCGTCACCCCCGGCAAGGGCATGGAGGCCGTCCGCGAGGGCGTCCAGGACTACGAGTACCTCGTCATGCTGCGACAGGCCGTCGAGGCCGCCCCCGCCGCCCGCCGCAACGGCGACGCCTGGAAGGACGCCTCGCGGCTGCTCGGCGAGGCCTGCGCCAGGGTACTGGCCGACAGCAAGGGCCGTGACTACCGCTGGGACGTCCCCCGCGACCGCAGTGTCGCCGAGGCGGTGCGCCGCGAGGTCCTGGCCGCCCTGGAAGCCCTGGCCGAGCCCTGATGGGGCTGCATCCGGATCACTCCAAAGGTCACCCTGAAGGGGTGCCAGACCGTAGCCGGGGGTCGCGCGCAGCCCGACCCCCGGGACCGGAGCCCCACGAAAACGGACCCTGAAGGGGTGCCATATCGTGAGTTTGGAGCAGTCCCGGAGCTCCGGCCGGAGGGCGCGCAAGAGCCGCTGCGTCGCCAACGCGATGGTTCGGCGAGACACGAGGAGAAGCGATGGTCATTCGACTCAGAATCACATGCGTCGGTGGCGCGGACCTGAACGAGCCGTGTGTCCGGGTCGTCGCCATGGACAACACCGCGTCCCTGCTTGAACTGCACGAGATGATCCAGGACGCCGTGTCCTTCGATCGGGATCATGTGTTCGGGTTCTGCATCGCCAACAGCGCGTCCCCCTGGGCCGAGAAGACGTGGCTGTCCGTCTCGGAACTCTGGGAAGCGCAGCGGGAAGACTACGGCGACATCGAGATCCGCGACGCCCTGCCGACAGGACGGAAGAAGCTCTTCTACTACTTCGATCCCGGCGATAGGTGGATCTTCAAGATCCAGAAGCTGCGGTCATCCAAGGCCGACGCCCTGATCGCCGCTCCGCAGATTCTCGAGAGGATCGGCCCGGACCCGGAGCAGTACCCGGGATCGAACGACCCGGACGACTGGGATGACTCGGAGGACTCGGAGGAGTCCGAAGGGTCCGAGGAGTAGGGCGCCTCTGGAGGCCGTCTTCCGGCTGGAACTTAGTCTGGGCGCAATCCGACGGCCGCGAAGGTTCACCGCGCCGCCGGTGAACCCGGGTCCACGGACGGCGCCTTGGACCCGCTCAGGGGACCCTGGCTGCTGTGCGCCTCGGTCCGTCAGTGAGTCCATGGACCGGGCTGTGTGAGCTCGGGCGCGCGGTGATCGGCGTCGAGGACGACCACAAAGGGCGACAAGATGACCATTCAGATCGTGCTCTTGATTCTGGCCGCCGGTCTTCGGGTTGTCGCGCAGGGCGCTCCCGATCTTCTTGGTGAGGCCAGGAAGGAAACGCAGAGGCGCGTTCTGGAAGACGCCGCGGAGACCATCGATCCCGAACTGCTGAAGCCATACGAGATCACCACGAAGGAAACCGTGACTCGCAGCCCCGAGACCGGGAAGGTCATCTTCGTCAACGTCAACACTTACCGTGGCGGAACGCACATCGAGAACCACTGTAAGCGTGACTCCGAGCGGACGGGGGAGTTGGACCATTGCTTTCAGCGCTTCTATGTCAATGGCAAGGTGATTGCCTTCATCAACCGGCACACGGGGACGGCCACGACCATCCGGAACAGCCATGGGGTCATTGGCCAGGCGGGTCTGCATGTGCTGTTCACCGACGATGACAGGGACGGAGTCGTCGATGGGGTGCTCATCATGGATGACAGCGGTGCTGAGCCCCGGATGGTCGAGGCCTACCGAGTGGGCGAGGACGGCTTCTACGTTCCGGCGTCGGCTGAGGAGTACTACCGTGCGACGCGGCATCTGCACGCTGTAGCTCCGATCGCGTCGGTGGTCACGGGGGCGATTGAGGACGCGACGAAGGAGCCCGGCAGGGAAGGGCCTCCTGAGAAGGTCCCGCCGGCCGCGGGACCAGTCGGCTGGGCGCCGTGATGCAGACCCGTCGGGATTAGCCTGGATTATTCGCGAAGCGCGGATGCTTCGCTCACAATCCACTTGCGCCGCACTGCGA
>JAAYZO010000253.1 GCA_012514865.1 Lentisphaerota bacterium
GACCGCCGGTAACTCAGGTCGAATAGGCTGTGGAAACCTCTCGGCAGTCAGCCCGAAATGTAGTGACAAGGTCTCGAACTGCCCCCGTTTTCAGCCTCAAATGCAGATGAAACTGTAGAAGACGAGCGTGACATCCGGACGCGTCGCGCCAGGCACCGGCGACGATCCGATCCTGCCTGAAGGGCAACAGGAGGCGCCGCTCGCGACAGCGCAGTGTCACATGGCAGCCGCGGGCCCATCGACCCGACGCACTGACCGTCGCGGCATGCAGGCGTCCTCCGCGGTCACTGCCTCTCCAGCCTGGGGGTTTCCGGTGTTGCGCCGCCGAACTATGGTAACGCGCAGATCCCTGCGGCAGCCGGCCCGCCGGGGATGACGCGGCGCGAACGGCAGAGGCGTCGCCGTGACTCCGCACGATCGCGAAGGGTTTTCGCGCCCTCGGGCGGCAGCGGCACCGGCGTCGCCGCGGGACTCCGGAGTTGTGGCGCCGGGCGGGTCCTCATGGAGCGGGAGACGACCACCATGCCCGAGAACTACCGTTGCTCCTGGACACGCTACCGGCTGGTCACGCCGGACGGCGAGGCCCGGCGGCTGCTGAAGGTTACCGGGCCGGTCGCCGGGGTGAGTTGCGTTCGCCTGCACTCCGTCGACGGGCACCCGCTCGGTGAGGAGGCGGTGCCGTTTCGCGCCGCCGACCCGTGGCACTGCGGTTTCTGGCTGCCCGAGGAGCGGGTGGCGGACGGTCGTTTCCTGCTGGAGGTCGCTACGGCTGACGGCAGGGCGCCGATCGTGGAGGACCTCCGTCCGGCGCCTGCCGGTGAGGCCGACACACTGCCGTTGCGTCTGGACCGGCTGGGGACCCGCCTGCAGGAGCACCTGGCGCGTCGCGAAGTCCTGCCGGCCGCGGCCGACCTGGCCGACTTCGTGCCCGATATGGCCGTCTACCTTCGGCAGCACCGCCTGATCTACGAGCGCCCGGCCGGGCACTGGGGGGAAGGGCTGCCCCTCGGCAATGGCACCGTCGGCGCCACCGTGACCGGCCGACGCGGCACGCTGCAGACCTTCTACCTCGACCGCTGTGACCTCTGGGCAGCCTCGCCGAGCGGCCGGCCCTACGGCCGCTTCTTCGCCGGGCGCCTGGATCTGTCCTTCGCCCGGCTCGGAGCCGGAACGCCGCGCCGCGGGCAGTCCTACCGGCAGGAGCTGTCCCTGCACGAGGCCGAGGTCTGCACCCGCGACGGCCTCCTGACCACTGTCGCACGGGTCAACGCCGAGCGGGATGTGCTGGAGGTCTTCGTGCACTGGCGAGGCCGAAGTCGGCTGCGCCTGCAAGCCGTGCTGAGCAAGAATCCCATCCCGCTGCTGGATGACGGCGACCCCACCGCGCTCCAGATGGCCAACGGGTCGTGGGAGGCCGTCTTCCCGCAGAGTGCGATCGCGGCCGCGAAGCAGCGCGTGACCGCGGGGCCGCATTCCCAGCCGCAGGTGCGGCTCCAGTCCGGACCGCGTGTCGCCATCGACCATGCCCTGCCCAACCTGCGCTACGCCATGGCGGCCGCCGTCGAAGGCCAGCCGACCGTGTGGCGTGACGGCTCCTCGCCGCGCCGCGCGGCGGCCTCCACGGAGATCGTCCTGCCACCGGGCGGCATCGTGCGCCTGGCGGTGGCCGTGACATCGGAGCGCACCACGAGGGAACCGCTGGAGGAAGCCATCGCCCTCGTGGAGACGGCCACCGACCCGTGGCCTGCCGACGCGGATAGCCACCGGCAGTGGTGGTCGCGCTACTGGCAACGGGCTTTCGTCGAGCTTCCCGACAAACTGATGGAGAACCTCTGGTACTTCGGGGCCTATCACCAGGCCTGCTTCTCGCGGTCGCCCACGGCACCGGGCTTCTTCGGGCTCTGGCATCCGCTCGACCACCGTACCTGGCAGGAAAGCCACGTCGCCGACGCCCAGACCGCTCTCCTCTACTGGGCCCCGTTCGCCATCAACCACCTCGAGCTCCTGCTCTCGTCGCACCATTCCTTTGCCGAGCTCCTCCCCGCGTTCCTGCGCTACAACCCCTGGGAAGGGGCCCTGGTGCCGCACATGTTCGCGCCGGAGTGGGCCGGCGGTAAGGCGACCTTCGGAAAGAAGAACCCCTACAAGGGCTCAGTGGCCTGGATGGGCCTGACCTTCTGGTGGGACTACCTCCACACGCACGATCGGCAGTTCCTCTCCGACATCGCCTACCCGGTCATCGCCGCCCTGGCCGACTACCACCTGGGTGACCTTGTGCGCGGCCCGGACGGCCGTCTGCACTGCCTCGACAGCCAGGCGGCCGAACAGCACAACACCGCCGACGACAACTGCTACGACCGGGCTCTGATCGGCGCCATTCTGCAGGCCGCCGCGGCAGCCGCCGGCGTTCTGGGCGTGGAGGCGGCGCGCGCCGCGCGCTGGCGCCAGGCCCTGGACGATCTCTTCGAGTTCCCCGCCGACGCCACGACACTCCTGGAGACAGCGCGCAATCCCCATCCCTACCGCTGTCACCCGGTGGTGCTCTTCGGGGTCCACCCGAGCGGCTGCATCGAGCCCGGCAGCCCGCTGTGGGGCAAGGCCAACGCGACGTTCGATGTCGTGACCAATCTGTTCGGATTCCATTACGAGGACCGCCACGAGACCATTCCC
>JAAYZO010000254.1 GCA_012514865.1 Lentisphaerota bacterium
CGATCCATGAAGAGGCTGTGAAGAACGCCGCGGGGCCCCCGGGCCGCGGCGGCCGTTCTCAGTCGCGGCGTGTGTCGTCGGCCGGGTAGAAGGCGGTGGCGCGCGCGCCGGGGGCGCTGAAGGCATGGACGCGGACGCGGTAGAGCTGCGCGATGGCGTCGGGCGTCACCACCTGCTGCGGCGGGCCGTCGCCGATGATACTCCCGCCGTGGAGCAGCAGGACGCGGGTGGAAGCCATGAGGGCGTGTTCCGGGTGGTGCGTCGCCTTGACGATGGCATAGCCAGCGCCGGCCAGCGCCCGCAGGTGCTCGAGGAAGCGCAATTGGTTGCCGTAGTCCAGTCCGGTGACCGGCTCGTCGAGGACGAGGGTCCGCGCGCCCTGGGCCAGGGCCCGCGCGATCAGGGCGAGCTGCCGTTCGCCGCCGGAGATCTCGGAGTAACGGCGCTCGGCAAGGGCACCGATGCCCAGGCGCGCCAGGATGTCGGCGACCACGGCGTGGTCATGGCGCGATGGCGAGTGCGTCAGGCCCGTGCAGGGCAGACGACCCAGGAGGACGACATCGCGGACGGTGTAGGGAAACGGCGTGGTGTGGGTCTGCGGCACGTAGGCCAGGTGCCGGGCCAGCTCGCGACGCGGGTAGCGCCTCAGACACCGGCCGTTAAGCGTGACCTCACCCGAGGCGGGCTGCAGCAGACCGAGCAGGAGGCGCAGCAGCGTCGTCTTGCCGGAACCATTGGCGCCCAACAGCGAGACGACCTCGCCGGGGCCGACCCGCAAGGTCACCCCGGACAGCACAGGACGGCCCGCGAAGGCAAAATGGACGGCGTGCGCGGCACGGTGTAGATGCGGCGACCCGACACCGCCTTGACTCCCTGCCACCGTACATCCGCATAGGCCCGGCCGGCGAACTCGGGCACCAGCGATACGATGACCTCAGGATCGTACAGCAGGACCTGCTCGAGGCTGACCTTCTCCATGCCGAAGTGTGTCTTCAGTTCGCCCTGATGGACGATGACGCCGCCGGCCCGGCGGATCGGCTCCGCATGGAACGACTGGTCGGACTCCGTCGCCAGGCCGTCCTCGGACTCGGCGTAGTAGACGCGGACGCGCTCCGCTGGCGGGATGGCCGCCACCATCGCCTCGATGGCGGCCAGGCGCTGACGGGCGTAGGCCGCCAGCGCCGCAGCGCGCTCCTCGCGCCCTAACAGGCGGCCGAGGAACTCGAGGCCCGCCGGGTAGGCGTCGAGACCATCGAGATCGACAAAGACGACGGGGACCCTGATCCGCGCAAACTGCTCGGCGATGCGCCTGGTGTCGGCGCCCGGACCGCCCTTGGCCAGGGCGACGTCCGGCCGGAGCGCCAGGATCGCCTCGAGGCTCAGGCGGGAGTGCTCGCCCTGCACCGGCTGCGTCAGTTCGACGGCGACACCACCGGCGGCTGGCGTGAGGAAGCGCTTCTCCGAGGCCCCGAGGGGGAAGCACCCCGGCTGCAGGTTGATGACCAGATCGGGAGCCACGACGTACAGCGCCGCGCTGGTGTAGGGCTGGGCCGCATAGACCCGCGTGACGCGATCCGGGATGGTCACCTGGCGCCCGGCCATGTCGGTGATCTCCCCCCCGGCCGCCGCCAGGACTCCCAGGAGCATGACACCGATCACGAACTCCCTCCGAAACAGCATCGGCCTCATCGCTCACCTCCGCCCGGGCCAGCGCCCATCCCAGAGCCCAGGAGCGCCGCCATCACGGTCGTGCCTCGCGCACCGCCTCAACGCCGTCAGCGCGGGCCCGGCCCGTCTACTGTAGCGGCCCGGGCTCGACGCCCCAGCCGCCGCCTGCGAAGAAAGCATGAAGAACGCGTCGGCGCGGCGCCGCCTGGCGGCGGGCTCAGGGGTGGTTCCAGAAGACGCGATCGGCGATGGCGCGGTCGTAGGCCCAGCACTCGACATGGCCGTCGACGAAGGTGACGACATCGCCGGCGTTGTGTCGCCGTGGCCATGCCACCCCACGACGGCAAACGTCGCGGGTGTCGATGTCAACCGCAGCACGGCCACTCACCGCGCTGCGCCGCAGCCGCTTCACCGGCGCGGGCGAGCGAGTCCGCGGCGCCGCCGGTGGACCTCCCGGACGCCGGCCGCGCCCGGGGAGCGCGCGGCGACCGGGGATACCGCGGCCGGGCGTGGCCGCGGTATCCCCGGGACGTGGGGCCGGGGCCTGCCGGAAAGGGACACAAGCGACACAAGGGACTCCAGGATGAGGCCGCCGGAGTCCCGCGCCACTCAGGTCCCCGGTGTCCCTGGTGTCCCTGGTGTCCCTGGTGTC
>JAAYZO010000034.1 GCA_012514865.1 Lentisphaerota bacterium
AGGCTAACGCGGGTTCCCTTGACAGTCCAGCATAGCATCTCCAGATCGCCGTGGGCGGCTCGTGGGCGCATTCGCGCCTCGTGACACTCGCCCTCGAACACTCGCGGCGAGACGTGTCTCGCCGTGTTCGCACCGGTGCTTCTGCGCCTCAGTAGACTTCGACCTCGTGGACCATGGTCCAGCCGCGGCGCTCCAAGGTCAGGCGCAGGAAGCGCGCCTCGACCGGCGGCTGCAGGCGCAGGGTCATGACGCCGGTGCGTCGTGACTGGGCGTCGCCGTCGTCCGGGTGTTGGGCGGTGCTGGCGGCATCCTGCCAGGCGGCGCCGTCGGTGGAGACCGCCATGTCGAGGCGCGTCGGGAAGAACACGCCGCCGCCGCGGCCGCCGACGAGGTGTACCACGACCAGGCTGACCGGCTGGGTGCGCTGCAGGTCGAGGGTGATCTCGGGGGTGCCGCGGCTCCAGCCGGCGCAGCGGTTCCATCCCGTCTCGGAGTAGGCCCCGTCGGTGAGGTAGCCCTGGTTGTCGCTGTAGGGCGCCTCGCTGGAGGGTATCGGCTGGAGGGCGTAGGTGATCGCCGGGGCGAGGTTGGTGCCGTTGCTGTCGATGACCTCGATCTCGCTGAGCATGGTCCACCCGGCCTGCGGGCTGTCGAAGCGCAGGCGCAACTGCCGGGCGCGGCTGCCGGCGAGGTCGCACTCGGCCCAGCCGATATGCCGGGCCGGCGAGGCCTCGGCGGGGACGACGAACTCCAGCGGCCGCAGGCGCGGCGGCAGGGGCTGCCAAAGGCCGTCCTCGGCGGCGATGGCGATGTCGACCGTGGCCGGGAAGTGCACCGCGGCCTGGCCGCCCCCCTGGGCATGGAGGCGCAGTCGCGACAGGGCCGTGGTACGGCCCAGGTCGAAGGTGACGACGGGGCTGACGTGGTACCACCCGACGGTGCGGCCGTCTGAGAACCCGGCGACGGTCAGGACGCCATCGCTGAGTTCGCGGCCGCTGTCGGGGTACTTGGCGGCGAAGGGCGGCTGCAGGTCATAGGGCCGCCAGAGCGCCGCATTGGCGGCCTGGGTGGCGACCGCCTCGAGGCCGGGCAGGGCCGCCGTGGCCGGGCCGTCGGCGCTGACGCGGAGTCGCCCGGCCAGGGCCAGGGGCGGCGTCACGTCGACCCAGCCCTCGGCGTCGGGCGCTGGCAGTGCCAGCGGGGTGTCATCCAGGTGGGCCGTCAGGGCGCCGGCGCCTGCCGGGAACGGCCCCAGGCGGAGGCGCTGCAGAACGCGCGGCGGCTCGAGGACCCACTCGGCCGTTCCGGTGGGCGCCGCCCGGCGGCAGGCCCAGAACGCATTGCCATCGGGGGGCACGATGACTTCATCGAGGACCAGATCGCGGTCGGCGGGGCCGTGCAGGCGTATCTCGAGGTGCCGGGCGAGGTGCGGCGGTACGCTGACGATGCGGCTGCCGGGGCCGCGCACCACCGGGTTGCCCCAGACCTCCTGGGCCTCGACCGCGGTCCACTCGCGGCCATCCGGGGAGGTCCGCAGGGCGAGGCGTTCGAGCCAGGTGCACTCCCAGAGGTGCAGGCGCAGATTCGACACCGCCTGAAGGCGCCCGAGGTCGAGGCGTATCAGCGCGGTGCCGCCCGGGCAGCGCAGGGCGCCCTCGGTACGGTGTCCGTCGGGATCCCAGACGCCGTCGGTGAGGCGTTGCGCCTCGGCGGGCGCGATCGTCGTTCCGGCGACCTCGACCTGCACCGCGGCGCCCTCGGCGAGCGACCACGGCCGGCGCTGGTAGGTGCCCTTGTGAAAGCGGTAGATGGCGTCGTAGAGGGCCCGGCACTCGGGGTCCGTGGACTCGGCCAGGTGCCGGATGTGGCTCGAACTCTGGTACCATGCCCGCGCCACGTCGTTCATGGTGCCGTCCCACTCCGGCAGGCCGTGGTTGAGGTACTGCCAGAGATTCCAGCGGCTCTCGGGGCTGCGCAGCACGGCCTCGTTCATCTCCATCTCGACGCCGAGGCCGGCGTCGCGCGCCAGGCGGGCGTTGGCCGAGAGGCGGGCGTCATCGCCGAGGCGCAGTCCGGCGGGCGTGGCCAGGAAGGCGAAGTTCGGCTGCATGACGGCCGCATCGAAGCCGAGGTCGCGCCAGCGCTCGTAGCCCGGCGCGCGGAACCAGGGGATCCAGTAGGTCTTCAGCCCACGGCCATGCGCATGGGCGTTGGCGTGCTTCACGATGGCGTGGTCGGCCGTGTGGATGCCCTCGTTCATCCAGTAGAAGCCCCACAGCCGGAGGTGCCGTCGCGGCGCGGCCTCCCAGCGCCGGATGGCCTCGTCGATGAACCACGACACGGCGCGGGCGCGGTCGGCCGGCTGTGCCAGGTCGGCCACCGTGCCCTTGCCGTCGAGGTCGCCGAAGGCGTGCTGGGCCGGCGATGGGTAGGGTATCATCAGGACGACCGGCTGCGGCGGGCCGGGATCGCCGAGGACAGCGCTGAACTCCTCGATGCAGCGGTCGAGGGCGTCGAGGTTGCGTCCGGGGGCCCAGACCTCGTCGAGGAAGAACTCCCAGTCGGTCTTGACGGTCGGTCCCGAGAAGTAGGCCGCGCCCGACGGCGAGCGGCCGTACTGGAGCATCAGCCAGGCATCGAAGAACCAGTCCAGGGGGCGGCCGCTGCCGGCCTCGACCCAGGCGACGTAGGGGCGGAAGTGCTCCAGCGTCCAGCCCTTCGGCGAGGTGTAGCAGAGCATCACATCGCGACGGCCGTCGGGGTTGCCCGCAAACGGCGCGTAGTCAGCACGCAGGATGGCGGTGGCCAGGACGGCGGCGAGCCCGGCCAGGCGGCCGAGCCGAAGCACGCCGGAAACGCTCCTGAGGACCGCCGGCCGCGGTCGCCCCGTCGAGACGCCCCGATGTGGAGACGCGGGACCGCGCCGCCGTGCGCATGGGATCGACATGGTGACCCACCCGATCTCTGCTGCCGCTACCTCCCCGCGAACTTCTCGGTGTGGAGCTGCCCGCCGGTGGCCCAGTTCTCCTTCGGAAGCTCCTCGAACATGATGGTCACCGCTTCCGCCGGCACCTTCGTCGTCGCCACCATCGTGTCGGTGAGGGCCTTCGCCAGCTTGGCTTTCTCGTCCTTGGTCTTACCGGCCCACAGGCTCACTCGCAGGATCGGCATGGTCAGATCTCCTGGCTTGAGGCACCCGCGGCAGGACCGCACCCATGCATGGCTCCCCGAGGCGCGCCGCCCCGTGCCCGTCGGCATCGGCGTCTGCCACTGCCAAGACCCTATCGCCGTCGCAACAGAAGTCAACGGAGGGAGCCGTCTTCACGGCCGACAGGCTCCCACGCACGGTCACGCCGTCCCGCGGAGGGAGAGGGACACCAGGGACGCCAGGGACGCCAGGGACGCCAGGGACGCCAGGGACGCCAGGGACGCCAGGGACGCCAGGGACGCTGGGGACGCCAGGGACGCTGGGGACACCGGAGGACTCAGGGGAGGCGGGGGTGCGACATGCGCACATCCGCTCATGGACTCCGGCGCCTTAAGGCGTCCACTCAGTCCACGATGTCCACCCAGTCCACTCCCGTCGCCGCCGCGGCCCGGTGGTGGCTGGCCGTTACGGCGTCACCATCGGGCTGTAGGTCCAGCGGACGGTGCCCGTGTAGGTGAGGCCGTTCTGGACCTGCACCGGGATGTAGCTGCTGACATGGCCGTCGGCGAAGGCGACGTTGCCCTTACCGCCGGCGTGCCGACCGTGGAAGTGGGTGTTGGTCTGCGAGCTGGTATAGGCGACGTACGAGAGGCCGCTGACGCCGGCGTCGTAGTTGCTGTCGCCGATCAGGTAGGTCTCGGTCGGGAGATGCACGGAGGCGAGGGGGTTGTTGCCGATATAGCGGTTGAAGCCATAGCGCAAGCCACCGGTGTAGACGCCCGGCCAGCTATACTCGTGGCTGGGGCAGGAGAAGATCTCGATGCTCTTCACGTACGGGTAGATCGAGAGCATCCACATCTGGCCTGAGGTCGTCACGGACCCATTCGGGTAGGTCCGGGTGTCAGGGGTGGTCGGGAAGTGATGGCGGACTCAGCGTTCCTCGTTGTCGTCGGTGTACATCAGGCATCCGAGCGCCATCTGCTTGAGGTTGTTGACGCAGGAGATGGATCGAGCCTTCTCGCGGGCCTGGGCCAGGGCCGGCAGGAGCATCGCCGCCAGGATGGCGATGATGGCGATCACCACGAGCAGTTCGATCAGGGTGAAGAAGGCCCGTCGCGTCATCGCTGTCTGCGGCTTCATGGGTGTGCCTCCTGGAACCGTGTTGTGGACGCTGGCTGGCCCGGCGTAGACCTGTGTCACCATGACCATATCAGCCCTGTCGGATTGCGTCAATTCCGCCCGCTGAAGTTCGGCGGTTCTGACGGCTCGGGCAGAGCGCCAGGGGGCGCATCGTGAGGACGCCCTGGCTGGGGCGGGGCCGGCGGCGGTGCCCTGGGTCAGGCGACTCCTGCCGGGGCGCTGCCATCCCGCGTGGACCGGCGCGCCGACGCTCGCCGGTCAGGCGGAACGGCTGTCGCCTGATCGTGGGCAGGGGGAGGGCGGCGAGGCTGCGGAGGGCGGTGTGGGAGTGGCGACCCCAAGGGGATTCGAACCCCTGTTGCCGGGATGAAAACCCGGTGTCCTAGGCCTCTAGACGATGGGGTCTCCCGAGTGAGAGACGAGGCTCTGCGGTTGACTAATCTAGCGGTCTGCTCTTGCCTTTCAAGGCGATGGCGCCATTTTCGGTAACCGGTCAGTCGAGTGTGGGCGGTGGCGCGCGGGCAGTGCAGTGGCGACTGTCCGCAGGCGCCTCCCAGGTCGCGCGGCGCGCGTGAGGGCACGCGCCGTTGCCGCCCGCCCCGACTCGACTGAGGCACTGCCTTGTTTCGAGGGCGTCCGCCCGTCACGCCCGGGCGGGCTCGCGCCGCTTCTGGAGCGGCGTGTCTGCCCAGGCTTGCGGAGCTGGGCGGGCTGGGGTTTGCCGGTGGCGAGTCGGGGTTCCATGGAGAGCCGGATGACGACGGGTCGGACGAAACTGAAGGTTGCCTGTCCAGGCTGTCGGCAGAAGCTGGATGTGACGGATCTGGAACCCTTCACGCGGGCTGATTGCCCGCGCTGTGGCGGGCCGGTGATCGCGCCGAAACGCTTCGCTGCGCTGCTGCTCGAGGAGCCGCTCGGGTCGCGTCGCGGTGTCGCGGCCTACAGGGCTCTTGATCTGACTCTGGACCGCGAGGTCCTGGTGCGCATTCTGGAGCAGGACGCCGGCCGCCACGGTGCGGGCTTTCAGGCGTTGGCGCGGCGGGCCGCGGCGGTGAATCACCCCGGGGTTCTGCCGATCTACTCCTGTGGCGAGGAGGATGGCCAGCCGTACGTGGTGAGCCAGTTCATGTTGGGTGGGCTGTGGTCGGTGATGCTGGGCGAGGTGCCGGGCGTCTCGGAGCGTCTGCGTCTTGGGCTGCCGTGGGTGCAGGCGGTGGCGGGGGGGCTGCAGGCGGCGTCGGCACAGGGCCTGGTGCATGGCGCGGTCAGCCCGTTCAGTCTGTTCATGGACACCGACCGGCAGGTCAAGGTCGGCGACTTCGGCCTCGACCTTCTGCTCTTCGGGAACGCGGCGCCGGGCGCCGAGGCCTCGGCGGACCTGGCCGGCTATCTCAGTCCCGAGGTCCTGTCGGGCGGTCCGGCGTCCATGGCTGCCGACGTCTTCGGCGTCGGCGCGCTGCTGTACCACGTCTTGACCGGGCGGCCGCCCTGTCCGGCCGCGGATGGCGCCGCGGCGTTGCGGTACTGGTCGGACGGCGGGGTGCCGGAGTCGCCGCGGCTGGACGGCGAGGCGGTCCCCGCGGACCTGTCGGCGCTGTGTCTGCGGATGCTGTCGGCGGCGGCTTCTGAGCGTCCGGCCGACTTCGGTGCGGTGCTGGCGGGCCTGGGGGTGCCCATGGCAGCGTCGGCGTCACGTCGGGCGGCCGAGGGCGCCTCAGTGGCGGGCCTGCGCGCCCGGGTCGGGGGTCGGGAGGCGCGTCAGGCCGAGCGCTCGGAGTCGGCGTCGACGGTCTCGGCCGCGGCGGGGGTGTCATCGGGTGCCGCGGCGGCCTCAGCGGCGCCGCGTCGTCGCCTGGGCTGGGTGGACGGCCTGATTGCCTTGGGGTTGCTGGTTCTGGCGGCCCTGGGCGGTGGGCTCTACGTGCGTTCGCACGGCTGGCCGTCGTGGCTGGTGCAGCCGCCGCCCCCGCCGCCCCCGGTTGCCGCGCCGGCGGCGGCGCCGGCGGCGGTGCCGGCCGGGTCGGCCGGGTCGGCCGCGGCGGTCCCTGGTGCTGGTGGTGCCGCGCCTCTGGGGGCCGACGCGGTGCCGCCGGCGGCGGCCGGAGTGCCGGCGTCGGCGTCGCCGGCGTGGTCGGGCGCGGCTGCGCCCGAGGCGGTTCCCTCGGCGCCGGGCCTGCCGCGGCCGCGGCCGCAGCCGGCCGGCATGGACTTCGTGGGTGCCGCGGCCGACCTGGCGCAGTACCTGAAGGCGCTGCCGCCGGCGGCGGTGGCCGACGAGCGCGAGCGCCTTGAGCTGATCGGCGACACGCGGGACTACCTCGTCAGACTGATGACCTATGTACCCTTCCTCGAAGGCCGCGAGACCACCGTCCGGCTGCTGGCCGGGGAGCCGCTGAAGGGCTCGCTCGCCTACTGCAACCGCAACCAGCTCGGCCTGCGTCGGGCCTCTGACGGCGCCCTCCAGACGATCGCCTGGACCGACCTGGCCTTCGATCAGATCGTCGAGTTCATGGACTTCTACATCCACCTGCGCCGCGACCAGAGCGAGAGCCTGGGCGGTCCGCGGCAGGGGCAGGTCCGCAAGGAGGTCGCCGAGGACTGCCTGCGCGCCGCGGTGCTCTGCGACTGGTACGGCCGCGGCGACCAGGCCAGGCGCTTCGCCAGCCAGGCCGTCGCGTCGGACCCGTCGACGCGGCAGCGCCTGGCGCGGCTCCTGCCGGCGGCGCTGCCGTAGGGGCGCGGGCCGCGGGGGCGCGGGCCGCGGGCTCGGGACACGGACGGACGCAGCGCGGGCTTTGCCCGCAACCCAAAGGGTCGAGGGTCGGGTGTCGGGAGTTGGCTTTACCGGGCCGCGGGGGCGCGGCCCGCGGGCTCGGGACACGGACGGACACTGACAGGCACGGACGGACACGGACGGGCCTTGCCGGCTGCGGCGTCGGTCGGGCCGCGGGGGCGCGGCCCGCGGGCTCGGGACACGGACGGACACCGACAAACACGGACGGACACGGACGGGCCTTCCCGGCTGCGGCGTCGGTCGGGCCTTGCGGGCTCCGGCGTCGGGCGTCCGGCGTCGGGCGTTGGGCATTTCGTCGCCGGGTGCGGTTGCGTTCCTGTGTTTTGGTCACTATGGTAGTTAATTCGGTCCCGATATCGTTGCGGCAGGGCGTCATTGGGCGTCGCTGCGGGCCTGTTGCCTGGCAGTGGCTGCAGCGGTCGGGGAACCAGACTGAGGCACTAGAGCTGACATGGCAACCAACACCAACCAACCCGCGCATCTCGATCTCGACAACATGCCCAGCATGGAGCAGTTGCTGGAGCAACAGGCCACCAAGGCCGCCTTCCAGGAAGGCCGCATCATCACCGGCAAGATCGCCGAGAAGCGTGACAACGGCGTGCTGCTGGACATCGGTTACAAGGCCGAGGGCTTTGTGGACCGCGAGGAGTTCAAGGACTGGGAGAGCGTTGCGGTGGGGCAGGTCGTCGACGTCTACCTCGAGGAGATCGAGGACGAAGACAGCATGCCGGTCCTGAGTGTTCGCAAGGCCGAGCTGCAGAAGGCCTGGGACAACATTGTCGAGAACTACAAAGAGGGCAGCACGATCCGCGGTGCGATTCGGCATCGTGTCAAGGGCGGCCTGATTGTGGATGTGGGTGTCGAGGCGTTTCTGCCGGGTTCGCAGGTGGATCTCGGTCCGGTGCGGAATCTCGATGACTACGTCGGCAAGGAAGAGGACTTCAAGATTCTCAAGATCAACCCGGACCGCCGGAACATCGTGGTCTCGCGCCGCGAGCTTCTGGAGGAGGCGCGTGCCGAGCAGCGTGCCCGTCTGCTGTCCGAGCTGTAGCCGAACGAGATTCGTCGCGGCGTGGTGAAGAACATCACCGACTTCGGTGCGTTTGTCGACCTCAACGGCATGGACGGCCTGCTGCATATCACCGACATGTCCTGGGGCCGTGTGAGTCATCCGAGCGAGGTGGTGAAGGTCGGCCAGGAGATCGACGTGATGATCCTGGATGTCGACCGTGAGCGTCATCGCGTCAGCCTGGGTCTGAAGCAGAAGGAAGGCAATCCGTGGGACACGGTTGACGTCAAGTACCCGATCAACTCGCGGGTGAAGGGCCGTGTGGTGAACGTCATGCCGTACGGCGGTTTTGTGGAGCTTGAGGAGGGCATCGAGGGCCTGATTCACGTCTCCGAGATGAGCTGGACGAAGAAGGTGAACCGTGCCAGTGACGTCCTGCAGGTCGGTGACGAGGTTGAGGCGATGGTTCTGGACGTCCAGAAGGACGCCCGCAAGATCAGCCTGGGCCTGCGCCAGACCATGGAGAATCCGTGGGATCTGATTGCCCTGCAGTTCCCGAAGGGGACGAAGATCAAGGGCAAGGTCCGGAACATGACCAGCTACGGTGCCTTCATCCAGATTCAGGATGACATCGACGGCATGGTCCACGTCAGCGACATGAGCTGGACGCGCAAGATCAACCACCCGAGCGAGGTCCTGCAGCGCGGTCAGGAAGTCGAGGCGGTGATTCTGGACATCGACCCGAGCCAGCAGCGCATTTCGCTGGGCATGCGCCAGTTGATGGACGACCCGTGGTCGAGCATCGAGCAGCACTACCACGTCGGCGACGTGGTGGAGGGCAAGGTGACGAAGCTGGCCTCGTTTGGTGCCTTCGTCGAGCTGGCGAACGGCGTCGACGGCCTGATTCACATCTCGCAGCTCTCCGGTGAGCGTGTGAACCGGGTGCGCGACGTGGTGAATGTCGGCGACCCGGTCAAGGCCCGCGTGGTGAAGATCGACGCCGAGGAGCGTCGCATCGGGCTGAGCCTGAAGGACGCCTCGGAGGATTCCGAGTACGCGGCCGAGTTCGAGGGGATGCGTTCGATGTCCGACCTCCGTCCGGGCGAGGACCTGGTGGATGTCGGCAATGTGTTCGACGAGGCCTTTGCCAAGGCCGCGGGCGACGCGGATGCGTCGGCGGCCGCGGCGGCGGCGGAGGACGAGGATGCGTCGGAGTCCGACACCGAGCCGCGTCAGGGCTGACGACGGCGTGGGGGCTCCGGCGGCGCTGCGGGTGTCGCCGGAGTCTCTCACGGGTCTGTGGGCTGGAAAAAGCACAGGCGCCAGCTTGCAGGCCATTGCGGACCGCCTATAGTATTCGGTCCACAGTTCTCGGGGTGCCCACGTAGCTCAGTCGGTAGAGCGCGTCCTTGGTAAGGACGAGGTCACCGGTTCAAATCCGGTCGTGGGCTCCAGTCACCGAGCCCGAGGGGCGCGGTTGGCTGCGGAGCCACCGAGGGCTGAGCGCCTGCGGCAGAGTTAGCTGTTATAGTCAGTCAGGAGGCAGACGAAGATGGCCAAGGAAGTATTCGCGAGGACAAAGCCGCACGTCAACATCGGCACCATCGGTCACGTTGACCACGGCAAGACGACGCTGACCGCAGCGATCACCAAAGTGCAGTCGCTGAGCGGGCTGTGCTCGTATATTCCGTATGACGAGGTGGCGAAGGCCTCCGAGTCTCAGGGCCGTCGTGACGCCACGAAGATCCTGACCATCGCGACGTCGCACGTCGAGTACCAGAGCGAGAAGCGCCACTACGCGCACGTCGACTGCCCCGGACACGCCGACTACGTGAAGAACATGATCACGGGTGCGGCGCAGATGGACGGTGCCATCCTGGTGGTGAGCGCGGTTGACGGCCCGATGCCGCAGACGCGTGAGCACATCCTTCTGGCCCGTCAGGTTGGCGTGCCGTCCATCGTCGTCTTCCTGAACAAGGTCGACGTGGTGGATGACGAAGAGCTTCTCGAGCTGGTGGACATGGAGATCCGCGAGCTGCTGAGCAAGTACGAGTTCCCGGGTGACGACACCCCGATCGTGCGCGGTTCGGCCCTGAACGCGGTGCGTTCGGACGACCCGAACTCGGCCGACTGCAAGTGCATCAAGGAGCTCCTGGAGGCCTGCGACAACTTCATTCCCGAGCCTGTGCGTCCGATCGACCTGCCCTTCCTGATGCCGATCGAGGACGTGTTCTCGATTGAAGGTCGCGGCACGGTGGTGACGGGTCGTGTTGAGCGCGGTGTGATCAAGACCGGCCAGGAGATCGAGATCATCGGTCTGAAGCCGACCTTCAAGACCACGGTGACGGGCGTCGAGATGTTCCGCAAGATCCTGGATCAGGGTCAGGCCGGCGACAACATCGGCTGCCTGCTGCGCGGCACGAAGAAGGAAGAGGTCGAGCGCGGCCAGGTCGTGGCGGCCCCCGGGTCGATCACGCCCCACACCAAGTTCAAGGCCGAGATCTACATCCTGACCAAGGAAGAGGGTGGTCGTCACACCCCGTTCTTCGATGGGTACCGTCCGCAGTTCTACTTCCGCACGACCGACGTGACCGGCGTGATGTCGCTGCCCGAGGGCACCGAGATGGTGATGCCGGGTGACAACATCAGCGTCACGGTCGAGCTGATCCAGCCGATCGCCATGGAGAAGACCCTGCGCTTCGCCATCCGCGAAGGCGGTCGCACGGTCGGTGCGGGTCGCGTTTCCGAGATCATTCAGTAAGGGCACGCCGCGGGGGCCTGCGGGCCCCCGTGATCAGGTCAGGCGTTCACGGTGCGGCTGACGCGTCGTGGACGCCTGGGTTCTGTCGTGACAGTGAACGACCGGCGGGTTGCCGGTGCGGCCCGGAAGCGGGCCGTGGACGACGTAGCGTAAGGTGAGCCAATGCCGGCCGAAATCATTACTCTGGCGTGCACCGAGTGCAAGCGGCGCAACTACACCACGATCAAGAACCGCCGCAACACGACGGGCCGTCTGGAGCTGAAGAAGTTCTGTCCGTTTGAGCGTAAGGCGACGCTGCATCGCGAGACGCGCTGAGGCGTCCCAAGGCGGTCGGGCTGACATGCAGGTGAGTAGCTCAGTTGGTAGAGCGGCGGTCTCCAAAACCGCAGGTCGCAGGTTCGAACCCTGTCTCACCTGCCAGTTCATTTCACAGGATGGGGTGTAGGCCGCAGCGGCTGCGCCAGGGAAGGGTAGGATCCGGTCCCATGATCAACCCGATCGAGAAGATCACGGCAGTCTACCACGACACCGTCGCCGAGTTGCGCAAGTGCACCTGGCCGAGCTGGAACGAGCTGGTCGAGTCGACGGTGGTGGTGATGGCGTCACTGGTGATTATGGCGGCGTTTGTAGGGGCGACCGACTGGGTCGTCCGGGCGCTGATCCAGCTCCTGACCGTCGGGCGTTGACATGCAGGCCGGCCAGAGCCTCGGGCAAGTTCAGAGCGGGACAACGCAATCGATGAGCGACACCCAACAGGAAAAGGCGCAGTGGTTCGTTGTCCAGACCATGTCTGGTCAGGAGAACCGCGTCAAGCAGAGCATCGAGCGGCGGCGCGACCAGGAAGACGTCGCCGATCTGGTGTTGGAGGTGGTGATTCCGACCGAGAAGGTCTCGGAGCGCCGCCAGGGTCGTCGTGTCACCTCGGAGCGCAAGCTCTACCCCGGCTACATCCTGATGAAGGCCTGTCTGTTTGAAGCGGACGGCCAGCCGAATCACCGGGCCTGGTACTTCATTCGTGAGACGCAGGGCATCATCGGTTTTGTGGGCGGTGAGCGGCCGGTGCCGCTGTCGGCGCACGAAGTCGAGGAGATGCTGACGCAGTGTCGGGCGAACGAAGAGGGCAGCAAGCCGAAGGTCCAGTTCCAGATCGGCGAGAGTGTGACGATTCGCGATGGCGCCTTCGAGAACTTCGAGGGTGTGATTGAGAATGTCGATGCCGACCGCGGCAAGTTGCGGGTATCGGTCACCATTTTCGGGCGCTCCACCCCGGTGGAAGTGGAGTATTGGCAGGTCGAGCGAGCCTGACGCCAGCCAGGCCGTTCGGGTCCACGATGCACACCAGCACACGCGCTCCTGGGAGAGTGCCTGCCAGCTCTGACCAGCGGCGTGGAGAAAGGGCAAGATGGCAAAGAAAGTCGTAGGCGAAGTACGCCTGCAGATCCCCGCTGGTGCCGCCAATCCGGCGCCGCCGGTTGGTCCCGCGCTGGGTCAGGCCGGGGTCAACATCATGGAGTTCTGCAAGCAGTTCAACGCCGCGACCCAGTCCCAGGCCGGGCTGATCATTCCGGTGGTCATCACGGTCTATCAGGATCGGTCCTTCACCTTCATCACCAAGAGTCCGCCGGCGGCGGTGCTGCTGAAGAAAGCGGCCAATCTGGCCAGCGGCGCCAAGACGACGGGCCGGGAGAAGGTGGGCAAGGTGACCCGCCGCGATCTGGTTCAGATTGCGGAGATGAAGAAGGACGACCTGAACACGGCGGACATGGACGCGGCTGTGAAGATCATTGCCGGCACGGCGCGCAGCATGGGAATCGAGGTGGTCGATGAAGAGAAGTAAGCTCTATCGCTCACGCCTCGCCCAGGTTGACAGGCAGACGCGCTACGGTCTGAACGACGCGATTGCGTTGCTCAAGACGCTGCCGGTACCGAAGTTCGACGAGACCGTCGAGCTGAGTTTCCGTCTCGGGATTGACCCGAGGCAGTCGGACCAGGTGGTGCGCGGCGCCCTGGTTCTTCCGAAGGGCACGGGCAAGAAGGTCCGCGTGGCGGTCATTGCCGAGGGTGACGCGGCGCAGAAGGCGCGTGATGCCGGTGCTGACGAGGTGGGCTACGAGGATCTGCTCGAGCGCATCAAGGGCGGCTGGCTTGAGTTCGACGTGCTGATTGCGACGCCGGACGCCATGAAGGTGGTCCGCACCCTGGGTCGTGTGCTCGGTCCGCGCGGTCTGATGCCGAACCCGAAGACCGGTACCGTCACCGACGACACGGCCACGGCCGTTCAGGAGTCGAAGGGCGGTCGTGTCGAGTATCGTTGTGACCGTGCCGGGTGCGTTCAGATGCCGATCGGGAAGCTGAGTTTTGCGGCTGCGGATCTGGCGGTGAACGCTGATGCGGCGTGCCACACGATCATGCGGGCGCGGCCGGCGACGGCGAAGGGCACCTACGTGCTGTCCGCGACCCTCAGTGCCACGATGAGTCCAGGTCTGCGGCTGGACCTCAAAGACGTAGTGAGGGCCTAAGCACCGATGAGAGCCGAAAAGACACAACTAGTCCACGACATCCGTGCCCTCATCGACGCGTCTCCGGACCTGTTTCTGATGGGGTACACGGGGTTGACCGCGGCAGACTTCCGGGCTCTGCGCGGGGCGCTGGCGGCTCATGGCAGCCAGTGTCATGTCGTTCCGAACCGTCTCCTGGCGATCGCCGCCAAGGACGCGGGCCTGAGCGCCCTGAGCGCGGTCGAGCTGAAGCTCGACACCGCGCTGGTGTGTGGGGGTACGGATCCGGTGGCGGTGGCGAAGGTCCTGCGGGACTTTGCGCGCACGCACGACAAGGCGGTGGTGCGGATGGCGGTTCTGGAGGGCAAGCTCCTGAACGCTGCCGAGGCGGCCGCCCTGGCGGATCTGCCGCCGCGTGAGGTGCTCCTGGCTCAGGTCCTCGGGCTGCTGCAGGCTCCGGCCGCGCAGCTGGTCCGGGTGCTCAATGCCAAGGTGGCGAGCGTGGTGTACGTGCTCAACGCGTACCTGAGTGAGAAAGAGAAAGCAGCCTGATAAAGCGCGGAGGAATCCCAGCATGTCCGACGAAACCAAAGTTGCGGTGTCCCAGGAAATGGAGAGCTTCATCTCCTACATCGAGAAGCTCACGGTGCTTGAGCTGTCGCAGTTGGTGAAGGCCCTCGAGGATCGCCTCGGGGTCAGCGCGGCGGCCCCGATGGCGGTGGCGGCGGCGGCGCCCGGTGCGGCGGCGGCGGCTCCGGCGGCCGAAGAGAAGACCGAGTTCAACGTCATCCTGACCTCGGGCGGCGAGAAGAAGATTGCCGTCATCAAGGTGGTTCGCGAGATCACGGGTCTGGGCCTGAAGGAAGCGAAGGACCTGGTGACCGAGGCCCCGAAGCCGGTCAAGGAGAACGTGAGCAAGGACGAGGCCGACAAGATCAAGGCCAAGCTCGAGGAGGCCGGCGCGACGGTCGAACTCAAGTAGTAGTGCGCTGTTCCGCAGCATCTGTTTCCGCATAACGGACCGTGGGAGGTCGGCTGCGGCCGGCCTCCCATGCGTCCTTTGTCTCGTGTTCGGGACCGTGTGGCGTATCGGTCAACTACTCACGTGAGGCGACACTGGCATGGGTGAGCGAGTCAACTTCGGCAAACTCCGCGACGTTCTTGACGTACCCGATCTGATCGGGATTCAGCTGCAGTCCTATGCCGAGTTCCTGCAGTTGGACATGCCGCCGGAGCAGCGCGAGAACAAGGGCTTCCAGGAAGTCTTCAACGAAGTCTTCCCGATCGAGAGTTTCGACCAGCACTGCGTTCTGGACTTCGTACGCTACGAGATTGGCGAGCCGAAGATCCCGCTGGTCGACTGCATGAAGGACGGCGCCACCTTTGCGGCTCCTCTGCACGTGGTCTTCCGGCTGAAGACGGCGAAGGACACGAAGGAGGAGCGGGTCTACATGGGCGACATTCCCATCATGACCGACCGCGGCAGCTTCGTGATCAACGGCGCCGAGCGTGTGATTGTCAGTCAGCTGCATCGTTCGCCGGGCATCTGTTTTGAGAAGAGCCGCCATGCCAGCGGCCGTCAGCTTTACTCCTTCCGGGTGATTCCCGACCACGGCTCCTGGATGGAGGTGCAGTTTGACATCAACGACCTGATTTTCATCTATCTGGACCGCCGTCGGCGGCGCCGGAAGTTCCTGATAACGACCTTCCTGCGGGCGATCGGCTACGACACCACGCAGGAGCTCCTGAATGTGATGTACACGACCCGCAAGATGGCGGTGTCGAAGCTGTTGAAGGTTGACGATCCCTCGGTGTTCTACACGGCCGAGGCGGTCGCGGCGCCGGCGGCGGACGGCAAGGTGACGGACGAGCCGCTGGTTCCGGCCCTGGAGTCGCTGAACGTCGAGATTCTGACGGCGTTGAAGGCGGCGGGTGTGAGCAGCCTTGCGGTGGTTGACACCAGCGAGCTGGGGCACGCCTTCATCCGCTGCCTGCAGCGCGATCCGACGACGACGTCGGAGGAGGCGTTGAAGGAGATCTACCGGCGCCTGCGGCCGGGCGATCCGCCGAATGTCAACAACGCCCGGCAGTTGTTCAAGCGGCTGTTCTTCGATGTGCGGCGCTACGACCTGGGCCTGGTCGGTCGTCACAAGATCAACCAGAAGCTGGCGGACATCTTCGCGCTGCTGAAGCTGGCGCCGCCGGAGCAGTCGGTGCGTACCCTGGCCAAGGAGGACTTGGTGGCGGGTACGGCCTACATGATGAAGCTGCAGAACGAGAACGGCACCGAGGATGACATCGATCACCTTGGCCGCCGGCGCGTGCGCACGGTGGGCGAGCTCCTGCAGAACCAGTGCCGTCTGGGCCTGGTGCGCACCGAGCGTCTGGTGCGTGAGCGCATGACCCTGCACGACATGAATGCCGAGGACATCACGCCCTCGAAGCTGGTGAATCCGAAGGCCTTGGCGGGTGTGATCCGCGACTTCTTCGGGCGGAACCAGCTCAGCCAGTTCATGGACCAGACCAACAGCCTGGCGGAGCTGACGAACAAGCGTCGTCTGAGCGCCCTGGGCCCGGGCGGCCTGAGCCGCGAGCGGGCCGGTTTTGAGGTCCGCGACGTGCATTCGAGCCACTACGGGCGTGTCTGCCCGATCGAGACGCCGGAAGGCCCGAACATCGGTCTGATCTCGTCGCTGGCCCTGTACGGGAATATCAACCGTTTCGGCTTCATCGAGACGCCGTACCGGAAGGTGAAGAACGGCCGGGTGACCGACGAGATCGAGTTCCTGGCGGCGGATGTCGAAGAGCGTTTCGTGATTGCGCAGGCGAACGCCCCGGTGGATGACAAGGGGCGTTATGTCAACGAGTACGTGCTGTCGCGGTACCATGGGGAAGCGGGCGAGGAGCATCTGGCGAAGGACGTCGAGTACATGGACGTCTCGCCGAAGCAGCTCATCAGTGCCGCGGCCGGTCTGATACCGTTCCTGGAGCACAACGACGCCAACCGTGCCCTGATGGGCTCGAACATGCAGCGCCAGGCGGTGCCGCTGGTTCGGCCCGAGGCTCCGTATGTGGGGACGGGTCTGGAGGGCGTGGTGGCGCGCGATTCGCGGGCGGTAGTGACGGCGGATCGTGACGGCATCGTGGCCAGTGCCACGGCCGAGCGCATCGTGACGACGGCCGACGGGCTGCCGCTGGACGAGACGGCGACGCCGGAGAAGGCGCGCGTCTACCAGCTCTACAAGTTCATGCGCTCGAACGCCTCGACGCTGATCAACCAGCGGCCCTCGGTGCGTTCCGGCGATGTCATCAAGGCCGGTCAGGTGATTGCGGACGGTGCCAGCACAGACGATGGCGAGCTGGCGATGGGCCGGAACGTCATGGTGGCCTTCATGCCGTGGCGCGGGTACAACTTCGAGGACGCGATTGTGATCAGTGAGCGTCTGGTGAAGGACGACACCTACACCAGCATTCACATCAGCGAGTACGAGATTGTGGCTCGGGACACCAAGCTGGGTCCCGAGGAGATCACGCGTGACATCCCGAATGTGGGCGAGGAGGCCCTGCGCAACCTCGACAGCGAGGGCGTCGTGCGCATCGGTGCCGAGGTCAAGGCCGGCGACATCCTGGTCGGCAAGATCACGCCGAAGAGCGAGACCGAGCTGGCCCCCGAGGAGCGCCTGCTGCGGGCCATCTTCGGCGAGAAGGCCGCGGATGTGAAGGACAGCAGCCTGGTCGTCTCGGGCGGCTGTTCCGGGATTGTCATGGACGTCCGCATCGAGCGGCGCGTCGATCCGACCAAGGAGAAGCTGACGCGTCAGGAGATCAAGCGTCAGATCAAGGACGCCGGGACGGTCTACAAGACGCAGCTTGGCGAGACGCTCGACGAGCTGGCCGACAAGCTGGCCGACATCCTTCTGAGCGTGAAGCTCCCGGTGCCGGTGTTGCGCAGCGAGCGTGCCGGCGGCGGCGAGATCATCCCGGCGGATCGCAAGATCACCAAGGTGATGCTCAAGCGCCTGGCGCAGCACTTCGACAGCTTCACCATGCCGGAGGGCCCGGCGAAGGACCAGATCGAGGACGTGATCAAGGGCTTCCGCATCCGCATCCGTGACATGACGATGCGGCGTGACGAGACCATCGAGCGGCTCGAGAAGGGCGACGGCTCGGACCCGGGCGTGATCAAGCGGGTGAAGGTCTACGTGGCGAGCAAGCGTCGGGTTTCGATTGGTGACAAGATGGCGGGTCGTCACGGCAACAAGGGCATCGTGGCGAAGATCGTGCCGATGGAGGACATGCCCTTCATGGCCGACGGCACTCCGGTGGACATCGTTCTGAATCCCCTCGGTGTGCCGAGCCGCATGAACGTCGGCCAGGTGCTCGAGACGCACGCCGGCTGGGCCGCGAGTGTCCTGGGCATGAAGATCGCGACGCCGGTGTTTGACGGCGTCAGCGAGCAGCGCATCCAGGAACTCCTGCGTGAGGCCAAGGAGGTCAAGGTCAAGGGCATGGGCTGGAAGGTCCTCGATGACGGCCGTGTGGTCGACACCGAGGGCCGCGACCGCAGCGAGGCGGTCGTCGATGTGGACGGCAAGACCCGTCTCTTTGACGGCCGCACCGGCGACGCCTTTGCGCAGCGTGTGATGGTGGGCCAGATCTACATGCTCAAGCTCGACCACCTGGTCGTGAACAAGATTCACGCCCGCGCGGTGGGGCCGTACTCGCTGGTGACGCAGCAGCCCCTGGGCGGCAAGGCCCAGCATGGCGGTCAGCGTTTTGGCGAGATGGAGGTGTGGGCGCTGGAGGCCTATGGCGCCGCGCACGCCCTGCAGGAGATGCTGACGGTCAAGAGCGACGACGTGGTCGGCCGCACCAAGATCTACGAGTCGATCATGCGCGGCGATAACACTCTCGAGGCGGGCACGCCGGAGAGCTTCAACGTGCTCATGCGCGAGATGATGAGCCTGTGCCTGGACGTGCGCGTCAAGCACGGCAAGACGGCGTTGGCCTGAGTGGGGCCGGGCGCGAAGCGGGCAAAGAGTCGACAATCTGGGACCCAGTCCCGTTCCTATCTGGAGGGCAGTTGCCTTGGATAACAGCGCGCTGCGGCAGGTTTTGGGTATTGACGAGGCCGACGAGCAGACCTGCGTGACCATCGGCGTCGCCTCGCCCGAGACCATACGCTCGTGGAGCCGGGGCGAGGTCCGGAATCCCGAGACCATCAACTACCGGTCGTTCAAGCCCGAGAAGGGCGGCCTGTTCTGCGAACGCATTTTCGGTCCGACGCGTGACTGGGAGTGCAATTGCGGTAAGTACAAGCGTATCAAGCACAAGGGCATCGTCTGTGACCGTTGCGGCGTGGAGGTCACGCAGTCGCGGGTGCGTCGCGAGCGCATGGGCCACATCGAGCTGGCGGTGCCGGTGTCGCACGTCTGGTTCTTCAAGTGTATGCCGAGCCGCATCGGTCTGATGCTGGACATGACGGCGCGGGCCCTGGAGCGGGTGATGTACTACGAGGACTGGATCGTGACCGATCCGGGCGACACCCCGCTGCAGCGTCGGCAGCTCCTCAGCGATGACGAGTACCGCCATGCTCAGGAGATCTACGGCAACGCCTTCAAGGCCGGCATGGGCGCGGCGGCGATTCAGGAGCTCCTTGGCCAGATCGACCTGGCGGCCCTGCGGGTGCAGCTCAGCGAGGAGATGGGCAACACCAAGAGCAAGGCCAATCGCAAGAAGATCGCCAAGCGCATGCGCCTGGTGGAGGGCTTCCTGCAGAACACGATGGACCCGCGCTGGATGGTCCTGACCGTCCTGCCGGTGATTCCGCCGGATCTGCGGCCGCTGGTGCCGCTCGAGGGCGGCCGCTTTGCGACCAGTGATCTGAACGACCTGTACCGCCGGGTGATCAACCGGAACAACCGTCTGAAGAACCTGCTGCAGTTGCGTACGCCGGAGGTGATCATCCGCAACGAGAAGCGCATGTTGCAGGAAGCGGTTGACGCGCTGATGGACAACGGCCGCCACGGCCGGCCGGTGACCGGCACCGGCAATCGTCCGCTGAAGAGCCTGAGCGACATGCTCAAGGGCAAGCAGGGCCGCTTCCGCCAGAACCTCCTGGGCAAGCGTGTGGACTACTCGGGCCGCTCGGTGATTGTCGTGGGGCCGGAGCTGCGTCTGCATCAGTGCGGCCTGCCCAAGGAGATGGCGCTGATTCTCTTTGAGCCGTTCATCATGCGTCGGCTGAAGGAGCGCGGCTATGTCCACACGGTGCGCAGCGCCAAGAAGCTGATCGAGCGTCGCGCCCCGGCGGTGTGGGACACCCTGGACGAGGTGATCAAGGGTCACCCGATCATGCTGAACCGCGCTCCGACGCTGCACCGTCTGAGTATTCAGGCCTTCGATCCGATCCTGATCGAGGGTCAGGCCATCCGGCTGCACCCGCTGGTCTGTTCGGCCTACAACGCCGACTTTGACGGCGACCAGATGGCGGTGCACGTGCCGCTGTCCAACGAGGCCCAGCTCGAGGCGAAGCTGCTGATGCTGGCGCCGAACAACATCTTCTCGCCGGCGAACGGCCGGCCGGTGACGACGCCCAGTCAGGACATCACGCTGGGGGTGTACTACCTCACCTACGAGGACAAGCGCCGCCGGGTCAAGTTCGACAAGGACGTCGCCGACTTCCGTGCGGGGGCCATCTCGGCGCTGCCGCGGACCTTCAACGACTACTTCGAGGTCCTGCGGGCCCTCGACTCGGGGTCGCTGCACCTGCATGACTTCTTCCACCTGCGCAATCCGAACCTCGGTGGGAAGACCGTCTGGGGCGACGCCGAGAGCCGTTTCATCCGGACGACGGCGGGCCGCTGCATCTTCAACGAGATCTGGCCGCCGGAGATGGGCTTCTTAAACAAGTGCGCCGGCAAGAAGGCGCTTGGGCAGATGGTCAAGGAGTGCTACGACGTGGTCGGCCGCGAGGAGCTGGTCCACGTGCTGGACCGCCTCAAGGACCTTGGTTACGACTACGCGACGCGGGCCGGTTTCTCGATCGGCATCTGCGACATGATCGTCCCGGAGGACAAGCCGGAGCGGATTGCGCAGGCGCAGCGTGAGGTCTCCGAGGTGCGCGAGCAGCGTGAGCAGGGCGTCATCACGGAGCTGGAGCGCTACAACAAGTGCGTTGACGTCTGGACCAAGACGAACAACGAGCTGGCGGCACGGCTGTTCCAGGTTCTCGAGCGCAACAATGGCATCGACGAGATCAACCCGATCTACGCCATGCTCGACTCCGGCGCCCGTGGCAGTCGTGACCAGGTCCGTCAGCTCGCCGGTATGCGCGGCCTGATGGCCAAGCCCTCCGGCGACATCATCGAGCGGCCGATTCTGGCGAACTTCCGCGAGGGCCTCTCGGTCCTCGAGTACTTCATCAGTTCGCACGGTGCCCGTAAGGGTCTGGCCGACACGGCGCTGAAGACGGCCGACTCGGGCTACATGACGCGCAAGCTGGTGGACGTGGCGCACGACGTCATCTGCGTCGAGCACGACTGCGGCACGGTCAACGGCATCTTCGTGAAGGCCATCAGCGAGGGCGACACCGAGATGGTACCCCTGGCGGACCGCATCACGGGCCGCTATGCGGTGGATGACATCCGTGATCCGCGGGGTTCGGATCCGACGGCGGTGCTGGTGGCAGCGGGTGAGGAGATCACGCCGGAGATTGCGGCGAAGATCGTGGACCGGGATATCGAAACGGTGCACATCCGTTCGGTGCTGACCTGCGAGAGCGAGCGTGGTATCTGCTGCAAGTGCTACGGCCGCAATCTGGCCACCGGTGAGCTGCCGCAGGAGGGCGACGCCCTCGGCATCATCGCGGCGCAGTCCATCGGCGAGCCCGGCACGCAGCTCACCATGCGTACCTTCCACTACGGCGGCACGGCGGCGGCCTCGTTCCACGAGCCCTTCCAGCGCGCCAGCCACAGCGGCGTTCTGCGCCTGGAGGACGCGCGTTGCGTCGAGCAGCGCGGCGGCGGCCTGGTGGTGCTGAACAAGAATGGCCGCGCCGTCATCGAGGATGAGGATGGCAGCGAGATCGAGAGCCACGAGCTCATTCCCGGTGCGGTGTTGAGCAAGGCCGAGGGCGACAAGGTCGCGGCCGGCGAGATCTTCGTGCGCTGGGATCCGTACAACGTGCCGATCATCTCCAAGAGCGGCGGCCGCATCGAGTACCGCGACCTGATCGAGGGCGTGACCATGCGCCGTCAGGTCAGCGAGGGCAGCGGCAACGAGGAGACGACGGTTCTCGAGCATCAGGAAGACCTGCATCCGCAGCTCGTCATCCTCGACGACCGCGGCGAGGTCGTGGACCATTACAGCCTGCCGGCCGGCGCCCACATCATGGTGGACGAAGGCGCCGAGGTCGGCGGCGGTGAGACCATCGCCCGTACGCCGCGGCAGAGCACGCGAACGAAGGACATCACCGGCGGTCTGCCGCGCGTGGCCGAGCTGTTCGAGGCACGGCGTCCGAAGGAGGCCGCCGAGATTGCCCGTATCGACGGCGTCGTCGAGCTGGGCAAGATCACGCGTGGCCGTCGCACCATCATCATCCGCGACCCGGAGAATGACCAGGTCGAGGACCACGTCATCCCGGCCGGCAAGCGCGTGGTCGTGTTCAACGGCGACTTCGTGCGTAAGGGCGACCAGCTCACCGACGGCGCTGTGGTGCCGCACGAGATCCTCGAGGTCTGCGGTCCGCAGGAGCTGCAGGAGTACCTGGTGAACGAGGTGCAGGAGGTCTACCGCCTGCAGGGTGTGGAGATCAACGACAAGCACATCGAGATCATCGTGCGGCAGATGATGCGCAAGGTGCGCATCACCGAGCCCGGCAGCACGAGTTTCCTGTTCGGCGAGTCGGTGGACCGCCGCGAGTTCCTCGAGGAGAACGCGCGGATTGTGGGCGAGGGCGGCGAGCCGGCCGAGGCGCAGCCGATCCTGCTGGGCATCACCAAGGCCAGCCTGGCCACCGACAGCTTCATCTCGGCGGCGTCGTTCCAGGATACCACGCGGGTGCTGACCGAGGCGGCCACCTACGGCCGCGTCGACTACCTGCGGGGCTTCAAGGAGAACGTCATCATGGGCCACCTCATCCCGGCCGGTACCGGCTACAGCAAGGTGGTGAATGTGACCTTGGAGAAGACGGTCGAGGAGCCCGAGATGGCCGAGCCGATGGCGACGGCGCGTCCGGTCGACGACGCGGCCGCGCGGGCGGCGGCGGCGCGGGCCGAGGCGGAACGGCTGCTCGACTTCTGAGAAGGTACGCGGCCGTCGGCGAGGGTCCTGCCCGTCGGGCAGACTCGCGGCGGCGGCCGTTCCGACAGTGGCCGTGGCACGGCAGGCTGGGCAGCCGCGGCCGGTAGGGTCGTCCGGGAGCGCGACGAGCGACTCCCGGACGACTTGCAACTTGCTGCCCATTGCCTACATTATCAGACTTGTTTCGCGCAGGTGTCAACAAGGGAACCGGAATGCCGACGATCAACCAGCTTGTCAGGAAGGGCCGCTCGGCCAAGACCAAGAAGAACAAGGTGCGCGCTCTGGCGCGTTGCCCGCAGCGTCGCGGCGTGTGCCTGCAAGTGACCACCCGGACGCCGAAGAAGCCGAACTCGGCGTTGCGCAAGGTCGCCCGGGTGCGCCTGACCAACGGCGAAGAGGTGACCGCCTACATCGGCGGTGAGGGCCACAACCTCCAGGAGCACAGCGTCGTGCTGGTGCGCGGCGGCCGTGTGCGTGACCTGCCCGGCGTGCGCTATCACATCGTGCGTGGTTCGCTGGACTCCCTCGGTGTCGAGGCGCGTCGTCGCGGCCGCAGCAAGTACGGCGCCAAGCGTCCGAAGTGATGAGGAGCGCGGTCGCGGTCGGCGCGGTCCGGTGGGCCGTGCCCGCGTCCGTCGAGACGTATGCACAGGCCCGGCTGCGGCCGGGGGTCGCTCGAGAATAACCGTGGGTGCGCCAGCGGCCGCCCTGCCGAGGTTCGGCAAGCCAGGATGAGACGATGAGAAGGCGTAAAGCAGAGAAGCGTCCCTTGACACCGGATGTGCGCTATAACAGCGACCTGGTGGCGCGGCTGATCAACACCATCATGGAACGCGGCAAGAAGGCCACGGCGCAGACGATCGTCTATGGCGCCATGGAGACGATTGCCGAGCGTAAGAAGGGCGTTGAGCCCATGGAAGTATTCCTGCAGGCCCTGGAGAACGTCAAGCCGCGTCTTGAGGTCAAGAGCCGCCGTGTTGGTGGTGCGACCTATCAGGTGCCGCTGGAGGTGGCTCCGGAGCGTCAGGTCGCGGTGGCGATGCGCTGGATCACCGGCTATGCCCGTGGGCGTCACGGCATGCCGATGAAGGACGCCCTGGCGGCCGAGCTGCTGGATGCCTACGACAACACGGGCAACGCCGTGAAGAAGCGTGACGACACGCACAAGATGGCCAACGCCAACCGCGCGTTTGCTCACTATCGCTGGTAATACGGAGGCCCGCCGGGCCGTATCGGGCCGGTCGGGGATGGCGTCATCATGGTCGAGGTACCCTCACACGTCATGTCGTCGGCGCAGGCGCCCGGTCGCGCTGTGCCGCTTGAGCGTGTGCGGACCATCGGCATCATGGCGCACATCGACGCCGGCAAGACGACCCTGACCGAGCGGATTCTCTACTGCACGGGCGTCAATGCCTGCATGGGCGAGGTCCATGAGGGCACGGCCGTCATGGACTGGATGATCCAGGAGCGCGAGCGCGGCATCAGCATCACCAGCGCGGCCACCGTCTGTCCCTGGCAGGGCCACCAGGTGAGCATCATCGACACGCCGGGCCACGTCGATTTCACGGCCGAGGTCGAGCGCAGCCTGCGCGTCCTGGATGGGGCCGTGGCGGTGTTCTGCGGGGTACGCGGCGTGCAGCCGCAGTCGGAGAGCGTCTGGCGTCAGGCGCGCCGGCACGGCATCCCCGTGGTCGCCTTCGTCAACAAGCTGGACCGCCCCGGAGCCTCGATGGACCGGGTTCTGGACAGCATGCGCGAGCGTCTGCACGCGACGCCGCTGGCGATTCAGGTTCCCGTGGGCAGTGAGGGCGGTTTTGAGGGCATCGTGGATGTCATCACCCGTCGCACCCACCTTTTTTCGGAGTCGGGAGCGGCTGTTGCGGCGGATCTTCCGGCCGCGGCGGTGTCGGCGGTGGCCTCGGCGCGGTCGCTGCTGATTGAGTGTCTGGCCGAGACCGACGACGTGATCATGGCGCGTTTTCTGAATGACGAAGAACCCACCGCCGAGGAACTCCGCGCCGCCCTGCGGCGGGCGACGCTGAGCGGCCAGGTCGTCCCCGTGACCTGCGGCAGCGCCTTGCGCAACCAGGGCGTGTCGGCGCTGCTCGACGCGGTGGTGTCGTATCTGCCCTCGCCGCTGGATGTGCGTCAGGTCGCCGGCGTCGAACCGGAGAGCGGCCGGCCGGTGGTGCGTGCTATCGGCGATGCCGAGCCGTTTTCGGCGCTGGCTTTCAAGACCGTCGGCGATGCGCCCGGCGGCCGGCTGACCTACATGCGCGTCTACAGCGGCACGGCGCGGCCCGGGATGTCGGTGCGCAATGCCCGCACCGGTACGGTCGAGCGCATTGCCGGGGTGCTGCAGATCCACGCCAACATGGCCGAGGAGCGCAGTGAGGCCTTCAGCGGTGATATTGCCGCGGTCACGGGCCTGAGCGTGGATACGCATAGCGGCGATACCCTGTGTGCGCCGGAGGCGCCCATCGCCCTGAACGCGATCCGTTTTCCCGAGCCGGTCGTGAGCGTTGCCATCGAGGCGCGGCAGGCCGGCGACAGCGAGCGGCTCCACAGCGCCCTGCGCGAGCTGGCATTGGATGACCCGACCCTGCGGGTGCACACCGATGGGTACACCGGCCAGACCCTCCTGGCCGGCATGGGCGAGCTTCACCTGGACATCATCCGCGACCGCCTCGAGCGCGACTTCGGGGTGGCGGTGCGGGTCGGCCGTCCGCGGGTGAGCTATCGGCAGACGGTGCGCGGCCCTGCGGCCGCAACGATGACCTTTGTACGGCAGATGGGCAGCGCCCGTCAGTATGCCGTGATCGGATTGGAAATCGAACCGCGCCCGCAAGGGCATGGCGTGTCGGTGGAGTTGGACCTCTCGGAGGAGCGGCTTCCTGCGGTGTTCCACAACGCAGTGGAGGCCGGCCTGCGCGAGGCCGCCGACAGCGGTATCGACGGTGATCTGCCCCTGACAGACTGTCACGTGCGGGTCTGCGACGGGTCGTATGATGCGACGGACTCGTCAGACCTGGCGTTCCGGGCAGCCGCGACACTGGCCTTGAACGATGCGGTACGCAAGGCCGGTGTGGTGGTCCTGGAGCCTGTCATGGCCGTGGAGGTGCTGACGCCGCCCGAATGCCTGGGCGACGTCATCGGCGACCTCGCCAGTCGCCACGGACGGATCACAGAGGTGGACTCGCTGGCCTGTGGGAGCGCACGGGTTGTCGCCCGTGTGGCGCTGGCGGAGTTGTTCGGGTACGCGACGGCCTTGCGTTCGCTGACGCGCGGCCGTGCCGACGTGGCAGCGGAGCCGTCTCACTACGAGGCGGTCGCGGAACAAGCAGTCGGGTAGTGTAAAGAGGTCTGACCGTAGACATGGCTAACAGACAGCAGATTCGCATTCGACTCCAGGCCTTTGAGCACAGCATCCTGGATCAGTCCACCAGCGAGATCGTGACGACGGTGAAGCGCACCGGTGCCCAGATCGCCGGCCCGATTCCCCTGCCGACGCGCATCGAGCGCTTCACGGTCAACCGCTCGCCGCACGTGGACAAGAAGTCCATGGAGCAGTTCGAAATCCGCACGCACAAGCGGGTCCTGGATATCATCAACCCCACCGCCAAGACCGTCGACGAGCTGAAGAAGCTCAACCTGCCGGCCGGCGTGGACATCAGCATCAAGATTTGACCTGAGCGGGAGCATTGCCCACGATGAAGAAGGGTATCATTGGCAAGAAGCTGGGCATGACCCAGGTCTACGACGAGAACGGCACACGGATCCCCGTGACCGTGATCGAGGTGGGGCCGTGCCCGGTCCTGGCGCTGCGTACGCAGGGCCACGACGGTTACAGCGCCGTGCAGCTCGGCTTCGGCCAGCGCAAGGCGAAGAACACGACCAAGGCCGTTCGCGGCCAGGTCCGCGCGGCGGGCCTCGAGGACACGCCGCCGGCGTTGATTCGCGAGGTTCGTCTGAATGCCGATCCCGAGGTGAAGGTCGGTGACGTCCTGAAGGCGGATGTGTTTGCCAAGGGCGACATCGTCGACATTTCGGGTGTGACGAAGGGCCGCGGTTTCCAGGGTGTGGTTCGCCGCTGGGGTTTCGCCGGCGGCCGTGCCAGTCACGGCGGCGGCTGGGTTCGCCGGCCGGGCTCGATCGGCATGAAGGTCGCCCCCGGCCGCGTCTTCCCCGGGAAGCGTATGGGCGGTCATATGGGCAGCGTGACGCGCACGGTGCAGAACCTGCGCGTGGTCGACGTGCGTCTGGCCGACGACGTGATTCTGGTGAGCGGGGCCATCCCGGGTCCCACGGGCGGCACCGTCATGGTCCGCAGCGCAGTCAAGCACTAGACCGGAGAGCGTGAGCAACCATGGCTACCACACTTCCAGTTTTGGATATCCAAGGCGGCGCGGCCGCTGCGGTGGACGTTAACGACGCCTGGCTGGAGCGCGAGAAGGGCGCCCAGGCGGTGAAGGACTCGGTGGTGGCGCACCTGGCGCAGCGGCGTTCGGGTACGGCCAGCACCAAGAATCGTGCGGCGGTGGCGGGCAGCAGTGCCAAGCCGTACCGCCAGAAGGGCACCGGCCGGGCGCGTGCCGGCAGCCGCAAGAGCCCCGTGTGGCGTGGCGGCGGCGTGGTCTTCGGGCCCCTGCCGCGCAGCTACAGCAAGCACGTCAACCGCAAGGTCCAGCGCCTGGCTCTGCGCCGCGCCTTCACCGAGCGCGTTGACGCCGGCGATGTGATCGTGGTGAACGAGGTCGCCATCGACGACGCCAAGACCCGCCGCATGGTCGAGTTCCTCGAGCGCATCGGCGCCGGCCAGGACGCCCTGGTGCTGGTCGACGAGCTGTCGCCGAGCGTGGCGACGGCGGCGCGCAATCTGCCCTGCGTGCACGTCATGAAGGCCGCCTCGGTCAACGCCTATCTGCTCTTGCAGTTCCGCAAGATCGTGTTCAGTCGTGCCGGTCTCGAGGCCTTTGGCAAGCGGCTGGTGACGGTGAAGGAGGGCAAGTGATATGGAACCCTACAAGACCGTACAGTCGATTCTGGTGACTGAGAAGGGCACCGTGCTGGCGGACTCTCACCGTCAGTACACCTTCAAGGTCGCCAAGACCGCCCGCAAGATCGAGATTCGCGCTGCGGTCGAGGCCCTCTTTGACGTCAAGGTCAAGGCGGTGAATGTGATGAACCGCAAGGGCAAGCTGAAGCGCATGCGTTCGGCGGCCGGCTATGGCAAGCGCCCGGACTGGAAGAAGGCGATCGTGACCCTTTCCGAGGGCGAGATCGAGATCATCTAGAAAGCACGGCGGCGCCTGCGGGCGCGGAAGGGCATAGGCGATGGGCATCAAGAAGTACAACCCCACGTCTCCAAGCCGGAGACAGATGACGGTCAGCGACTTCGCGGAGTTGACGCGGTCGACTCCTGAGAAGCGTCTGACGCGGGGCAAGAACTCGAGTGGCGGTCGCAACAACGCCGGTCGGATCACGACGCGTTTCCGCGGCGGCGGCGTGAAGCGCCGGCTGCGGGTGATCGATTTCAAGCGCGATAAGGACGGCATCCCCGCCAAGGTGGCGCACATCGAGTACGATCCGAACCGCTCGGCTCGTATCGCGCTGTTGCACTACGTCGACGGCGAGAAGCGCTACATCCTGGCGCCGGTGGGCCTGGCGCAGGGCGCCACGGTGATGAGCGGCCCGCAGGCCGAGTACACCGCCGGCAATTCCATGAAGCTGAAGGACATCCCCCTGGGCCTGAGCATCCACGCCATCGAGCTGGTCCCGGGCAAGGGCGCCGCCCTGGCCCGTTCGGCCGGCCAGGTGGCGACGCTGCGCGCCAAGGAGGGCGACTACGTCCAGGTCAAGCTGAGCAGTGGCGAAGTCCGCCAGATCCACATGGACTGCCGGGCGACGATCGGCCAGGTCGGCAACCTCGAGCACAGCGGCATCAGCCTGGGCAAGGCCGGCAAGAAGCGCTACCTGGGCTTCCGGCCGCACGTCCGCGGCGTGGCCATGAACCCGATCGACCACCCGATGGGTGGTGGCGAGGGCCGCAGCAGCGGCGGCGGCCACCCGCGCTCGCCGTGGGGCCAGTTGGCCAAGGGCAAGCGGACCCGCAACCCGCGTAAGTCGTCCACCAAGTTCATCGTTGAGCGGAGGAAGAAATAGTGAGTCGCTCAGTCAAGAAGGGCCCGTTCGTCGACGCCCCGCTGATGGACAAGGTCCAGGCGCTGAACAGCAGTGGCCGCAAGGCGGTCATCAAGACCTGGTCGCGGCGTTCGATGATTCTGCCCGAGTTCGTCGGGCACACCTTTGCCGTCCACAACGGCAAGATCCACCAGAACGTCTTCGTGACGGAGAACATGGTCGGCCACCGCCTTGGCGAGTTCGTCGCCACGCGCACGTTCCGCGGCCACGGTACCATCTCCGGCAAGTGACGGTTGCCGACGGCGTGGCGCCGTCAGCCCCGTCCCGCGGGGCCAGCCCGCCACCCGACGGTCGCCCAAGGGCCGAACGCCGCCCGGGAGGACTCTCGAGTCCGCTCCCCGGGGGTGTTCGGCCTTTTTCTTGTGTGGCCGTGGCCAAGCCAGGGACACCAGGGACACCAGGGACACCAGGGACACCAGGGGCGCCTCAGCGGCGCGCGGATCTGCGGCGAGCCCATCCTGGCGTCCCTTGGGTCGCTTGGGGCCCTTTCCCGGAGGCACCAGGCTCACAGTCCCGGGCGCCGTGGGCGGCGCCGGTTGCGGGACGATCGTTGGCGCCGCGGATTGCCATCGGGGCTCTGACGGGAGATAGTCCGGGACGGCGGACGCCGGCGGTTCGTCACGGCCTGCGTCCGCGTTTACGGTGTCCGGTGGTCAAGGCGGTAGGGATTCTGGGAGGCGATACGCCATGGTTGAGATTCGACGCGGCTGTGCCGAGGACTACGCCACGATCCTTGAACGCGTCGTGGTGAGCTTCCGCGAGCGCAACCCGGCCCACTTGCGTTTTGAGGACATCTTTCCGGACTCGGTCCTGCCCGAGACCGTCTCGCAGTGGCGCCTGGCCTGGGTCGATGGCGACCTCGCGGCGGGCATTCAGCTCGTGCCGCGTGACATGGTGAATGCCGGCGCCGTTCACCTCCCGACGCTTGGGCTCGGGAATGTCTTCTGTTTCCCGCCCTACCGCAAGCGCGGCCTGATGGGCGCGCTGCTGGAGCGTTGCATTGCCGACATGGAGGCCGAGGGCGCGGGCATCTGCCTCCTGGGCGGCGATCGGACGCGCTATGGCAACTACGGCTGGGAGCACGCCGGTTGCGAGCGCAGCCTGACGCTGACCAGCGGCGTGACGCGCTTTGAGAGTGCCGAGGCCATCTCGGCGGCGTCGTTGCGGGTCTGGAATGGCGACGAGGCGGATCTGGGGCGGATCCTGGCGGCGTACGCCGCGTTGCCGTACCGCTGTGAGCGCAGCGCCGCGGAGTGCGCCCGGGTGCTGCGTCGGCCGGGGCAGGTGGTGTGGATCTGCGACTGGCCCGAGACCGGCTTCGGCTATGCCTCGATCCGCAGCGGCTCCATCGTCGAGTACGGCGGCACGGCCGCCGCCGTCGAGTGCCTGGTGCGCTTCCTCCTGCAGACGGGGTCGTGGAATGTCGCTATCCCGCCGGTCGATGCCGAGACGGCCCTGGAGAAGGTCCTCCTGCGTCACGCCCAGAGCTACTTCGTGCGGCCCGCCGGGATGATCCGCGTCATTGACCTGCGCGTCGTGCTGGAGAGCTACCTGCCGGTGCTGCGGGACCGCCTGCAGGCCTGGTCGGGCGAGGTCGCCCTGCGTTCCACGGACAATGGCAGCACGGTACGCCTCGTCGGCGAGGCGGGGAGCCTCCGCGTCGAGGCGGTGCCCAGCGACGCGACGGCGCTGGAGCTGCCGCGTCGGGAACTCGCTCAGCTCCTCTTCGGGCCCTTCACCCCCGACCTCGGCGACTGGGGCCGCCACAGCGCCCTGCGCCGGGCCTTCCCGTTGCCCTTCTACTGCCACGCCCTGGCCCACGTCTGAAGGCCGGCCGGCGCCGGCGCCGGCCGGCCTGAGGCCGGGCGAGTCTGAAGAGTCTGACAGGTCTGACAAGTCCGACAGGTCTGACAGGTCTGACAGGTCTGACAGGTCTGACAGGTCTGACAGGTCTGGCGGGCAGGGCGGCGGGGCGGCGGGGGGCGGCGGTGCCGGGTGCGGCACCGCGCCGCCGTCCCCGGGGCGCGCCGCTGGGCGGCGCGCCCGGGGGAGTGCCTGGGCGGCGCCTCAGGGCGTCGCGGTCGTCGGCGCAGCGCCCGCCTGGGCGGCCATGAGGTCGCTGACGCGCCTGGCGAAGACGAGGGGATCCGGCACGGGCAGGCGCGCGGTCAGCAGCGCCTGGTCGTGGAGCATCTCGACGTAGTCGCGGAGGCGATCGGCGGCGTCGGAGTCGTCGACGAGGTGGCGCATGGCCTCGACCACGGGGTGCTTCGGGTTCAGCTCGAGGATGCGCCGCGCCGGGGGCACCTCCTGGTGCATGGCCTTGAGGAGCTTCTCGAGCTGCAGGCCGATGCCGAACTCATCGCTGACCAGGCAGCAGGCGCTCTCGGTCAGGCGCCGCGAGAGGCGGACGGCCTTGACCTTGTCGCCGAGGATGGCGGCGGCCTTGTCGAGGAGGGCCTTGAAGCGCTCCTCGTCGGCCTTGCGGCCCTCTTCGGCCTGCTGCTTCTCTTCGGGGGTGTCGAGGTCGACGTCGCCCTTGGCCACCGAGCGCAGGGTCTTGTCCTTGTAGGAGGTCAGGTTCTGGACGACCCACTCGTCGACCGTATCGGTGAGGTAGAGGACCTCGAAGCCGCGGCTGCGGAAGGCCTCGAGCTGGGGGGCGCCGTCGGCGCCGGCGTAGTCCTCGGCGGTGATGTAGTAGATCTCCTTCTGGGCTTCCGGCATGCGGGCCGTGTACTCGGCCAGGCTGACGAGGTCCGTCGGGCCGGTCTTCGAAGAGGCGAAGAGGGCCAGGTCCTCGATCTTGGCGCGGTTCTCGGGATCGACGTGGATGCCTTCCTTGAGGACAGCCCCGAAGGCCTTCCAGAAGGTGACGTAGCGCTCGCGGTCCTTGGCCATCATGTCGCCGAGGGTGTCGAGGACCTTCTTGACGACATTGCTGCGGATGGTGCGCAGGATGCGGTGTTCCTGGAGCATCTCGCGCGAGACATTCAGGGGCAGGTCGGCGGAGTCGACGACGCCGCGCAGGAAACGCAGGTAGGTCGGCACGACGCCCTCGGCGCGGTCGGTGATGAAGATGCGCCGGACGTAGAGCTGGATGCCGCGGTGGCGCTCGTCGCCCATGAACATATCGAGCGGCGGCCGTTGCGGGATGAAGATCAGGGCACGGAACTCGGTGGTGCCTTCGGCGCTCCAGTGGAGGGTCTCGAAGGGGTCCATGAAGTCGTGGCTGATGTGGCGGTAGAACTCCTGGTACTCCTCGGGCGTGACCTCGGTGCGCGGGCGCTGCCAGAGGGCCTTGCGCGAGTTGAGGGTCTCGGTGACGAGCTTCTTCTCGGGCTTGGCGTCGGGGATGGGCTTGCCCTCGGCGTCGGTGGGGGTTTCCTCGCGCTCGACGTCCATGACCACGGGGTGTTCGACGAAGTCGCTGAACTTCCTGACGATGGCCTGGAGGCGCCAGGGCTCGAGGAACTCGTCAGCCTCCTCCTTGAGATGCAGGATGACGTCGGTGCCGCGCCGGGCGCGGGTGGTGGGCTCGACGGTGTAGGACCCGGCGCCCTCGCTCTCCCACCTCACGGCGGTGGCCGGGTCGCCGGCGTGGCGGCTGATGACGGTGACCTTGTCGGCGACCATGAAGGCGGCGTAGAAGCCGACGCCGAACTGTCCGATGAGTTCGGGCGGTACCGCGCCCTGGCGTTCGCGGAGCTCCTCGAGGAAGCGCCGCGTGCCGGAGCTGGCGATGGTGCCGATGCAGGCGTCGATATCGTCGGCGCCCATACCGATGCCGTTGTCCGAGACGGTGAGTGTCCTGGCCTCGCGATCGACGCTCAGCGTGATCTTCCAATCGGGGTCGTCCTCGAGCACCGACTGGTCCGACAGGGCCTCGAAGCGGGCCCGGTCGATGGCGTCGGAGGCATTGGAGATCAACTCCCGCAGGAAGGTCTCACGGTTGGAGTACAACGAGTGGATCACCAGGTCCAGGAGCTGCTGGACCTCTGCCTTGAACTTGCGCTGCTTGGCGCTCATCCGCTGACGACCTCCTTGACTGCAGGCTCAAAACCACGCCCTCCGCTTGCAAAGGAGGGCATCCCGGGATTGCTTAAGGGGCTGTCCCGAGAGGACCATGGCGGGCCAACAGTGTAGTCTGGCCCGATGGATTGTCAACATCGCCGCGGGTTCTCGAGACCGTCCGGCGGAGGGAGTTAGAACGCGGTGTCACGGCTGCTCTACAACGGCCTCTTCCTAGTGGCCTTCATCGTCTACGCGCCCTTCTATGCGGTGCATCTCTGGAGTCGTGGCGGCCTGGGCTGGGACTTCCTGCAGCGTTTCGGCCTGTTCGGGCGGGTGGCGCGGGGGCGCCTGCGGGCGCTGGAGGGCCCGGTCTGGGTGCACGCGGTCAGCGTTGGCGAGACGGTGGCGGCCCTGAGTTTCATCCGGCGGCTGCAGTCGCGTTGGCCGGGTCGGTCGGTGGTCCTCTCGTCGACCACCAGCACCGGCCATGCGCTGGCCGAGCAGAAGGCCCCGGCGGGCGTGGTGTGCATCTACTGCCCGCTGGATTTCTGGCCCTGCGTGCGGCGGGCCCTGTCGCTGGTTCGGCCGGCGCTCCTGGTGATTTTCGAGGTGGAGATCTGGCCGAATCTGATCCTGGAGACGGCCGGTCGGGGCGTGCCCGTGGCCCTGGTCAACGGCCGCATGTCCGACCGCAGCGCCCGCGGCTACTGGCGTTGGCGCGGCTTCTTCGGGCGGCTCTTCCGGTCGTTCCGTGTCATTGCGGTGCAGACGGCCGCGGATGCCGAGCGGCTGCGGCCGCTCCTGGATGACACGGTGCGCCTGGCGGTCTGCAGCACGGTCAAATTCGACCAGGTGCCCGATGCCGATGGCGCTGACAAGTCGGCGCTGCTGTCGCAGGTGTTCGGTCCGGGCGAGCGTCTGGTGCTGTGCGTGGGCAGCACCCATGCCGGTGAAGAGGCGATGGCCTGCGATGCCATGGCGGCGCTGAAGGCCGAGTTTCCGACGTTGAAGATGGTCCTGGTGCCGCGACACCACGAACGCACGCCCGAGGTCGAGAAGGTCCTGCGCGAGCGCGGTCTGAGCTACCGCCTGCTGGTGCCGCCGCCGGCGCCGGGTGAGCCGGTGGACGTGCTGGTGGTGAACACCACCGGCGAGCTGATGAACTTCTACGGCGCCTGCGATGTGGCCTACGTCGGCAAGAGCCTGGCGGGGAACGCCGGGGGCCACAACATCATCGAGCCGGCCATCTTCGGGAAGCCGATCCTGCACGGCGCCGCCATGCAGAACTTCCGCGAGGTGGCCGGCATCTTCCGCGAGGCGTCGGCGACGGTCGAACTGGCCGACGCGGCCGACTTCGCGCCGGCTCTGCGCGGCCTCCTGGCCGATCCTGAGCGCCGCCGCGACCTCGGCGCCCGCGCCCGCCGCGTCGTCGACGAGAACCGCGGTGCCATCGAGAGGACCCTGGATCTGCTGGAGCCGCTGCTGTAGGCGAGGCCGCAGCGGTGGCGGGTCGTCGCCGGCCATGCGGCTCGTGGGCGCCTTCGCGCCTGTGGACACTCGCGCTCCAGGACAGGCGGCGGGCGATGCGGCTACGGCTCGTGGGCGCGTTCGCGCCTGTGGACACTCGCGCTCCAGGACAGGCGGCGGGCGATGCGGCTACGGCTCGTGGGCGCGTTCGCGCCTGTGGACACTCGCGCTCCAGGACAGGCGGCGGGTGGCCGCTCGGGTTGCCCCGCCCGGCCCCTGGCAACGCTGAATCCGTCCGACTCGTCCGACCAGTCCGACCTGTCTGACTCGCCGGTCTCCCACGGGGGCATCGCGGCGTGCGGCGTCTGAGCCGCGGCTTCGCACCCGGGCGCCGCTGGGGGGCGCCCGGGGCGGGTCGCGAGGGCGGCCTTACAGGGCGCGGACCTCGTAGGGGTGATCCTGCTTCGAGACCACGACCACGTCGAAGGCGATCGCCTCGCTGGTGCGGCCGGAGGGGCTGCCGCAGGCCTCGAGCTTGCTGAGCACCGCGAGGCCGTCGGTGACCTGGCCGAAGACGGCGTGCTTGCCATCGAGCCAGGGCGTCTCCTTGAAGCACAGGAAGAACTGGCTGCCGTTGGTGTTCGGTCCGGCGTTGGCCATGGAGAGGACGCCGGGCCCGGTGTGGCGCAGGCCGCGGTCGAACTCATCGGCGAAGCGGTAGCCGGGTCCGCCGGTGCCGGGCATGCCGCGGGCGCCGGGCTTGGAGTTCGGGCAGCCGCCCTGGGCCATGAAGCCGGGGATGATGCGGTGGAAGCTCATGCCCTTGAAGAAGCCCTTCTCGGCGAGCTGGATGAAGTTGGCGACGGTGTTCGGGACCTTGTCCTCGAAGAGCTCGACGGTGATATCGCCCTTGGAGGTCGTGAGTTTGACGACGGGGTTGCTGGCTTTCACGGGAGCGGGTCCTTTCTGAGGGGGTACGTTCGGCGTGGTGGAGCGGCGCGGCCGGTGGGCGGCCGCGCCGGGTTGCGGTGGCTCAGCGTGCCAGGTCGCGGAGGGCCTTCAGGGCGGCGGTCTCCAGGTCCTTGGCGCTGCCCGCGTCGGCGCCGCCTTCGGCGACCGGCAGGGGCTCGTAGCCGCCGTGGGCGGCGAGGTCGTCCGGGACGATGTAGCCGGCGTAGCCATTGGCGTTGGAGACGACCAGGGTACGCGGGAACGGCGAGGCCTTGCGGATGGCCATGCCGATCTCTGTGAAGGGCTCGCCGGGCAGGGTGACCAGGGCGGTATCGGCGCCGAGGCGGAGGGCCATGACGGGGAAATCGACGACGGTGCCGGCCTCGTTGCGGGCGAAGGTGACGGCCTCCTGAGCGAACCAGCGCAGGACGGTCGGGGCGCCGCGGGCGAGGTCCTCGCTGGTGCCGACGGTGTCATCCGCGGGGGTCTCGGCGAGGATGGCCTCGGCGCGGCGGAGGGCCTCCGCGGGGATGGCGCGTTTGCGCAGTTTCAGGGTGGTGTGGCTGGCGGCGAGGGCCGCCGGCGGCACGGCCTCGGCGTTCTCCATGGCACGCAGGATGATCTCGGCATAGGCCTCGCCGATGCGGCGGGCCTCGGCGTAGCAGGTCTGGCCCTGGTCGCTGGTGACGTCGAAGTGGTTGATGTTGCCGGAGGGTGCGATCAGGGTCAGAACCGGCACCTGAGTGCCGAGGGCCTGCTGCAGGGCGCGCTCGAGGAAGCCGGGCCAGTCGGCACTGACGAGGTCGTCGCCGATGGTGTCGGTGTGGTTGGTGATGGCGGTGAGGACGGCGGCGACACGCGCGTCGTGGAGGGCGACGACGGCCTGGATGTGGCGGTCGACGGGTCCTTCCGGGCGGACGATGTCGGGGTTGAGTTTGCCCGGGTTGGTGATGACTGAGCCGTCCTTCATCCAGTAGCGGCGGTTGTAGGCCAGGGGGTTGTTGACGACCGAGACGGCATGCAGCTCGACCGGGACGAAGCCCCACAGGGCGGCGCGGACGGCGGCCTCGGCCTGATCGACGATGCGGTCGAGGGCGGCCTGGTGGCGGGCGTCGCGGGCGGCGCGCATTTCGGGCCCGGTGTGGGTGTGGGTGGCGGTGATGGCGAGGGTGTCGCCGAGGCCGGGGCGGACCTCGTTGAAGCGCTGGCGGAGCTTGCCGTAGAGCCAGCGCGGGATCTCCAGGAGGTCGAACTGGACGATGCCGGCGGTGACCTGGCCCTGCTGGAAGAGGCAGGCGCGGACGAAGAGGTCGTCGTTGATGCCGCGGTTCCAGCGCGGGTTGAAGTACCCGGCCAGGGGCACGCCCGGCGGCGGCGAGATGACCTGTCGAGCCAGGCCGAGCTGCAGGGGCTCGACGGCGGCCGGGGCGGCGGGCTTGCTGCGTTTGCGGGGGGTAGCCATGCAGTCACTCCTGGTCGTTCCGGCGCTCTGCCCCGGCCCGGCACCGGCCTCGCCGGTCTGCCGGCCGGGCGGTTTCGGGTCGGCCGGCGTCCTACGCGTAGGCTGTCTGCCTGACAAGCTGTCACGGCAATCGCCGAGGTCAAGGCGCCCGAGCGGATCGCGTCGGCGCGCTTCAGCGGCCGCGGGCGGGCGTGGGCGGCTCTGCTTGCAGTTCCGGCGGATCGAGGACATACCGGCAGGCGAGCAGGATGCTGATGAAGGGCTGTGCCGGATTGAACTGCGCACGCAGCTCGCTGGCCAGGGCCAGGCTCTCTTCGGGCAGGGTGGCATAGCGCAGCACCGCCACGACCATGAGCACGGCGTAGGCCAGGGGCAGGATGGTGAAGGCCGGATCGCCGACGCGCTGGATGACCAGTCCGATGAGGACGCTGGAGGACCCCATGGCCACCGCGGTCAGGCTCTGCCAGACGGCGCTGTAGCCGGCCCGCAGGCGCGGCCGCATGCGCTGGAGCATGCCGCGGCTGGCGGCGACGAAGAAGCCGGAGTAGCTGGCGACGCAGAGCGCGAAGATCGGCATCACCAGGGGCAGGGCGGCCGGCTCGCGGAGGCACGCGAAGGCGGCCAGGGCGAGGGCCATGGCGGTGCCGGAGAGGACCTGCACCGGGCCGCTGCCGTGGCGGTCGGCCAGGCGGCCCCACCAGGGCCCCGCCAGCATCGCGGCGGCGCTGCCGGCCGAGGTGGTCAGCATGATCCAGGCCGGGGCGATGTGCAGGTAGTCGCGCATGCTCAGCACGATCAGGGTGCCCTGGCCCACGGTCACGAAGTACCCGAGGCTGGTCCAGAGCACGAAGCTGAGGAAGGCGCGGTCACGCCCGACCAGGCGCAGGTCGAGCAGGGCCCGGTGCGGCCGCCGTGAGACGCCGGGACCGCCCCCCGGGATGCGGCGCATCAGGCTGATGCTGGTCAGGCCCGCCGTGATGCCCAGGCCCGCCAGCGCCGCGAACTTCCACAGGGCCGGGTTGCGGCCCAGAAAGACGAAGGTCGCCAGGCCGATGCCGATGTTGACCACCTGCACCAGGATGATCTCGCTGCTGAAGTAGCGGCCGCGCTCGGTCGCGGGGATGATCTCGTGCAGCCAGGGGAACCAGCCCGTGCAGGTCAGCGAGCGCAGGGTGCAGAAACTCAGCACCCCGGCAAACAGCGCCCAGCAGGCGACGCGACTGCCCCAGACGGCGTAGAGCCACGGCGTCAGCACCAGCGGAAAGGCCAGGAGATTCCGCGCCGTCCAGCCCGCCGTCATCAGCCGCCGCGGGCCCAGACGCTCGACCCAGGCGGTCATCCCCAGTGACAGCACCAGGGTCGAGGGCATGATCGCCACCATCAGGCCCACGGTGCCCGGCGGCATCCCCAGCGCCCGGGCGTGCAGAACCAGCACCGACCCGACCAGCGTCTGCCAGGAGACGGTGTTCAGGAAGGTGAAGATCAGGAAGCGCCGGGCTGCGGGGCCCAGCAGGCGCATCGACGCCAGCGTTGTCGAGAACGGATTCACAGGCCACATTATGCCGCGAGCGACAGGGGTTTCACAGGCGCAGAGAATGTACTGCCTTGAACAAGGCAGTCAATGCGTCTGCCGGATTGGCAAGCCCTGTCGTATTTTGCACCAAGGAGTCTGTTGCCATGCTGCCGTATGTTGCGCCGAAGCTGACGGCGTTGTGGGGCCCTTTCCGGCTCTTCGAGTCCTATCTGGTGCTGATTGGCCTGGGCACGTTGCTGGCGGCCTTTCTATCGTGGTGGCTGCTGCCGCGGTTCTTCCGGCGTCTGCCGCGGGATCAGGGCAAGCCGTTTGTGAAGGAGGGCGAGGAGGCGAAGGGCAAGCCGACCGGCGCCGGCGTGGTCTTCACGGTGGTCTTTCTGGTGGTTCTGGCGCTGGTGCTGCCGTCGTCGCTGCAGTTGTGGGAACTGGCGGCCTGTCTGTTCCTGGTGATGCTGGCCGGCCTGGGCGACGACTGCAGCACGCACCACTGGGGTGAACTCCTGAAGGGCAGCCTGGACCTCGTGGTGGCGTTTCTGGCGAGTCTGGCGCTGTGTCAGGGCGAGGCGGTGACCCTGTGGTGGCCGTTGGTGAAGGGCGCCGCCGCCGACGGCAGTTTTGTGGTGCCGGTGTGGGTGTACGTGCCGATGGCGACGGTGCTGCTGTGGTGGACGATCAACGCCACGAACTGCACCGACGGGGTCGACGGCCTGGCCGGGTCGCTGACGCTGCTGTCGCTGTTCTTCCTGGGCGCCTTTCTCTATGGCATCATCGGCCACGTGGAGGTGGCGCGGTACCTGCTCCTGCCGCACCGTGCCGACGGGGCGCGCTGGGGCATCCTGATCTTCACGGCGGCCGGCGGCCTGGCCGGCTACGTCTGGCACAACGCCAAACCGAGCGCCGTGCTGATGGGCGACGCCGGGTCGCGCTTTCTGGGGCTGCTGGTCGGCATGGCCGTGCTGGCCTCGGGGAATCCGTTCATGGTGCTGGTGGTCTCGCCGGTGGTCCTGCTGAACGGCGGCACCGGCCTGGTGAAGGTGCTGCTGCTGCGCGGTTTCGGCAGGCTGGGCTTCGACGTCCGGCCGCCGGCACGGAATATCGTCAACGCCTCGACGCAGCACGCGGCGAGCGAGGCGGACGAGGCGCGTCAGGCGATGGTGGTGCGCTTCCTGCACCGGTATCGCTTCCCGTTGCACGACCACTGCCGCAAACGCCTGAATTGGTCCGATCCGCAGGTGCTGGTGCGCTTCATGCTCATCCAGGCCCTGCTGACGCCGGTGCTGATGGGCCTGCTGGTGAAACTGCGCTGAGGCGGCAGGGAGCGGGGAGCGGGGAGCGGGGAGCGGGGAGCGGGGAGCAGGGAGCAGGGAGCGGGGAGCCGGGAGCAGGGAGCGGGGAGCGGGGAGCAGGGTCTGACAGGTCCGACACGTCCGACACGTCCGACAGGTCTGACAGGTCTGACAAGTCCGACAGGTCTGACAAGTCCGACAGGTCTGACAGATCTGACCGGTCTGACCGGCCCGGCGGGGTGCCGAGGCTACTCGTGTCTCAGGGCGTCGATGGGGTTGAGGGCGGCGGCGCGGAGGGCCGGGTAGAGTCCGAAGAGCACGCCGGTGAGCATGGAGATGCCGAAGGCGAGGACGAGGGCATCGGAGCGCACGATGGTCTTCATGCCGGAGGCCTGGGTGACGATGGCGGGCACAGCCAGGCCGAGGGCGACGCCGAGCAGGCCGCCGGCCAGGGAGAGCAGGAGGGCCTCGGCGAGGAACTGCAGGACGATATCCTTGCGGGTGGCGCCGAGGGCGCGGCGGATGCCGATCTCGTGGGTGCGCTCGGTGACGCTGGCGAGCATGATATTCATGATGCCGATGCCGCCGACGAGAAGGCTGATGGCGGCGATGCTGCCGAGGACGATGCTGAACATGCGCTTGGTGGCCTCGGCCTGCTTGAGCAGCTCGAGCGGTATGATCATCTCGAAGTCCTTGTCCTTGTGGAAGTGCTCGAGCAGCGAGCGCACCGCCTCGGCGACGGGGAGGACATCTTCGTCGCGGGCGGTGGTGAGGGTCAGTTCGTGCAGTTCGACCTGTTCGGCCTGGAACGACCCGGTCTCGCGGCGCACCAGGACCTCGCCGAAGCGCGCCCGGGCGGCGCTGATGGGGATGAAGGCTTCGTGGACGTCCTTGGCCTCCGAGGCCTTGCCGGCCTCGGCGGCGGGCCTGCCGCGTTGTCCGACGATGCCGACGACGACGTAGGCCTGGCTGCCGAGGAAGACCGTCTGGCCGAGGGGCACGTCGAGGGGGAAGAGTTCGCGGGCGGCGCTGTCGCTGAGGACGACGACGTTGTCGACCGCCTCCATATCGGCGGGGGCGATGAAGCGTCCCTTCAGGAGCGTCATCTGGCTGTCCTCGAGGTACCACGGCACCGTGCCGACGATGCGGCCGGGCAGGCGGACCGAGCCGCGTCGGAGGAAGTCGGCGATGACGCGGGCGGGGACCTGGACGCGGACGGTCGGGAGGAGGGTCCGGATGCGTGTGGCGTCGTCGTAGGTGATGCCGTAGACGCTGAGGTTCTGGTTGGTGGGGGTGGTGGATGCCGACTGGGTGGGCTTGCGTGAGCGCAGGATGATGTTGGTGCTGCCCATGGCGCGGATCTGCTCGCGGGCCTCGTAGCTGGCGCCCTCGCCGATGGCCAGCATGGCGATGACGCTGCTGACGCCGAAGATGATGCCGAGGGCGGTCAGGAAGCTGCGCAGCTTGTGGTCGATGAGGCTGCGGGCGCCGAGCTTGACCATGCGTTTGATGTTGGGCAGTGTCAGGGTCATCGTCGTGCCTGCGGGAGGGTCTCGTCGCTCTCGACGGCGCCGTCGCTGACGCTCAGGATGCGCTGGGCGTGTTCGGCGATGCGTCGTTCGTGGGTGACCAGGATGATGGTGCGGCCCTGGGCGGAGAGCTCGTCGAGGATCCGCATGATTTCGGTGCCGGTTTTCGAGTCGAGGTTCCCGGTCGGCTCGTCGGCGAGGATGACGCTGGGGTCGTTGGCGAGGGCGCGGGCGATCGCGACGCGCTGGCGCTGTCCGCCGGAGAGCTCCGGCGGGCGGTGCCGGAGGCGGTGGCCGAGGCCGACACGTTCGGCCAGCTCGGTGGCGCGCTGGCGGCTCTCGCGTTCGTGGCGGCCCTGGTAGAAGAGCGGCACCTCGATGTTCTCCAGAACCGATATCTGCGGAATCAGGTTGAACGACTGGAAGATGAAGCCGAAGCGGGTCCGACGCAGGGCGCTGAGCTGGTCGTCGTCGAGTTTCGCCACGTCGATGCCCTCGACCAGGTACTGGCCGTGTGTCGGCGTGTCCAGGCAGCCGAGGATGTTCAGCAGGGTCGACTTGCCCGAGCCGCTGGAGCCCATGATCGAGAGGTACTCGCCCCGACGCAGCACGAAGGATATCCCGCGCAGGGCGTGCACGACACTGTCGCCCATGGGGTAGTCCTTAGTGAGGTCGACCATGCGGATGACCTCGTCGGAGGCGGTGGCCGTGCTCATGAGCGGCCGGGCTCCTTCCCCTGGGTGGCGCCCTTGGTCGGCTCGCCCCGGGTTGGCTGGGCCATGCGGATGACCTCGCCCTCGGCGAGGCCCTCTTCGATGGCGATGAAGATGCGGTTGCGTTTGCCGATGCGGACCGGCACCGGGGTGCCGTCGGGGCGGTAGACCCAGTGCTTGCCCTCGTCGTCGGTGCGCACGCTCTGGATCGGCACCTGCAGGACGCTCTCGAGGCGCTCCGAGAGGATCTCGACGGTGGCGGTCAGGCCGGGGCGCAGGGCGGCGTCCTTCTCGTGGATCAGGATCTTCACCTCGTAGACCTTCAGATCCGGGTTCAGCCAGCGGTCCTGGCTGCTGGGGATGACGCCCTTCTTGTCGACGATGCCGGTGAAGGTCCTTCCGGGCACGGCGTCGATGCGGATGACGGCCGACTGTTTCTCGAGGATGGCGTCGATCTGGGCCTCATGGACGCGGATGATGACGGCCATGCGGTTGAGGTTGGGGAGCATGATGATGCGCTGCTTGGGCCGGATCTCGGTGCCTTCGCGGATGGGTCCCTTATTCTCCCACCGTGCCGGTTCCTGGTAGATGACGAAGCCGGGGTGGGTGGCGCGGATGACGCACTTCTCGATATTCTGACGGTGTTCATCGAGGCGGCTCGTGGCGCGTTTGAAGGCGCTCTCGCGGGAGCGGAGCTGGGCCTCGGCCTGAGCGCGCCGCGAGCGCGCCACGGCCTGCGCGCGGACGAGCTTCTCCTCGCCCTCGAGGAGGGCCGCCCAGGTCTTCTGGAAGTCGCGCACGAAGTCGTAGCGACGGTAGATCTGCAGCTTCTCCTCGGCGCTCTCGACATTGAGCTGCTGCGTGCGCACGTCCAGCTCGTCGGTCTCCAGCTCGTTCTTGCTGACGTACTGCTTCTCGAAGAGCCGCCGGGTGTACTTCAGCTTCTCCTCGGCGCGGCTGAGCTTGATCTTGGCCAGCTCGATATCGCTGCGGCGGCTGCGCAGGTCCTCGCGCGTCTGGCCGCCGAGGGCGTCGTCGTCGAGCAGGGCGCCGATATCTGCGGGGGGCTCGGCCATGACGCGCTCGGCGAGGGTGTCGCCGACGAGTCGGCGCAGGTCGTTGCGGGCGTAGGTGACACTCAGCTCGGCGCCGCGGATGCTGCTCTCGTTGTCGCTCTGCTGGATGGTGAGCTGCTCGGTGGCGTCGGTGAACGAGGCGCGGGTGCTCTCCAGGTCGCTCTCGAGCTGGTAGAGCTGGTCCTCGAGGCTGCTCGAGTCGAAGCGCACGATGACGCGGCCCTTCTCGACATCCTCCTCGGTGATGGTGGAGCCCTCCTCGACAATCTCAAGGATCTTCAGGACGTGCGGGACGTCGCTGGAGATGTCGATCGAGTCGGCGGCCTCGAGGTTGCCGGTCTCAACCACGGTGATGTCCAGCGGTCCGCGGGTGACCGTATAGGTGCTCTCCTGGGGCGCCGTGGTCTGCCGTCGGCAGGCGGTGAGGGCGCCGATGAGGAGGGCGGCGGCGACGAGGGTCAGGCCGGCGCGCGCGGGGGTATGCAGGGCAGGTCGACAGGCGGTCATGGCGTGGCTCCGTCCGGGACAGTCTGGAGGGCCAGGGCCGGCGACCAGAGGGTATCCGGCTCGGTCGGCAACTGCTCCAGTTGGTACATCAGCCGCAGCCAGGTCATGCGATGCTGCACCAGGGCTACGGTCAGGGCATTCTCGGCGGCGATCAGGGAGTCCTGGGCGTCGAGGACCTCGCGGATGTTGATGCGGCCGGCCTGGAAGAGCAGCTCGGTGCTCTCGACGCGCTGCCGGGCCAGGTCGACGCTGAGGCGCTGGATCTGGTGGTTCTGTTCCGACGAGCGCAGGCGCCGCCAGGCGCTGCGCAGGTCGGCGATGATCTGGTCGCGGGCCTGGTCGACGGCGCGGGCGCGCTGGTCGGCGCTGATGAGGGCCTGGCGGTGCGCGATCAGCTCGTCGGTGCGGTCCAGGGGCAGCTCGCCGCCGAGACGGACGGTGTAGTCGCCGCGGTCGAGGGCGAGGCTGCGGAGGTGGTCGTCGCTGGGGCTGCTGGCGCGGCCGGCGAGGGTGACATCGAGGCGGGCGCGCAGGGCATCGGCGGTGATGCGGACCTGGCGTTCGGCGTCGGCCTGACGGTCGCGGGTGGTGGCCCAGTCGAGGCGGTGGGCGAGGGCGTAGGCGGCCGCCTGCTCGAACTCCATCGGCGGCCGCGGCAGGGCCGCCTTGGCGAGCTGCTCGAGGTCGCCGCGCTCCAGCTCGATGGGGATCTCGATGGGCAGGCCGAGGGCCTGCTTGAGGGTGTCCTTGCTGGCTTCGTAGGCTTCCTCACGGGCGATCAGCGAGGCCTGCGCGTCGAGCTCGCGCTGGCGTGCCTGGTCGACCTGGAAGAGCGGCACCCGGCCGGACTCGGCCATGGCCTCGGAACGCTCGCGCGAGTCGCGCAGGTTGCGGTGGTTGCGGCGGGCGATCTCGAGGCTGTCGAGGGCGCTGAGGACGGCGTAGTAGTCGTCAGCCAGGGTGATCAGGAGGCGCTTGCGTTCGCGCACGAAGGTACGCAGGGCATAGACGAGGTTGCGTTCGGCCTGCGTCAGGGGCTCGCGGATGGCCTCGCGGTTGGAGCCGGCGAGGAGGGGCTGGGTGAGGCTGACATCGGCGAGGGTGCCGAGGCTGACCTCGCGGTCGCCGCTGAGGTAGCGCAGGCTGTAGAAGGCGAGCGAGCCGGTGAGGCGGGCGCCGGAGAGGAAGCGTCGGCTGACGCCGGCATCGGCGTCGAGGTCGGCGCGGGTGTCGGGGCCGGCCAGGTTGCGGCCGACCAGGGCGCTGAACGAGCTGGCCGGTATCCAATCCCAGTCATGGCGTGCCGAGACCAGGCTGAGGGCCTGGCGGTAGAGGTCTTCGCGGGCATTCTGGTAGTCGCGGCTGTGGCGGGCGCCGAGGGCGAGGGTCTGGCGCAGGTCGAGGTGGAGGGCCTCGACGCCCTCGGGCAGGGCGAAGCGCTCGTAGGGCTCCAGGCGCAGGTCCTCCGGCGCGCTGTCGCTGAACTCCTGGCGCTGGACGGCCTCGAGCGCCTCGGCGGTGCGCCGTTCGAGGCGCTGCAGCCGGGTCGCGGTACGGCACCCCGCCAGGGCGAGGTTCAGGCCGACCAGGGCGGCCAGGCCGAGGCGGGCGCCGCGACTGCCGACGCGTGAGGTTGGCTTCGAGAGGGTCTTCACGGAATGCCTTACGCTGCCTATCGGGAACCACAACGAGCTGTGCCAACGACGGCGGGCCGAAGGCGTGACGCCTGGCCGCGCTCGCCCGGGGCGCCATGGCCTGTTCCTGGACGCGTTGCCGATTGTCGCCGCTCCCGGGCTCTCCGTCCGGTGTGACACCACTGGGCATAACGGCCGATGGGCGCCGCGCATTGGGGGCTGGGGCGGAGTTCGCGAAGCCTGTCGGCGGAGTTACAGTACGGCCCTACGGCCGCGGTCGCGGCGAGTTCGCGGGATGGGAGTTCGGGCGGACGTGTTTGGAGAGATCTGACGATGACGCAGGTTCATGAGGATACGGTCAGTCCCGGCGATCTGCGGGCGCAGCGTCTGGAGAAGCTCGCGGCTCTCCAGGCGGCCGGCGCGGAGCCGTTCGGCGCCCGGGTCGACGGCATCATCTCGACGGCGTCGGCGCGGGCGCTCCTCGGGTCGGCGGCCGAGTCGACCGAGGCGGTGGTCCTGGCCGGCCGGCTGAAGGCCAAGCGCCTCATGGGCAAGTCGCTGTTTCTGGACCTGGCTGACGAGGCCGGTCGTCTGCAGCTCTACGTGCAGCGCCAGGGCGTCGGCGAGGCGGCCTTCGATCAGATCAAGGGCCTGGACATCGGTGACATCGTCACCGCCACCGGCACGATGTTCGTTACCCGCACCGGCGAGCCCAGCCTGCGCGTCACGGCCCTGCGGCTGCTGTCGAAGTGCCTGCGGCCGCTGCCGGAGAAGTGGCATGGCCTGACCGACGTCGAGCAGCGCTACCGTCAGCGCTACCTCGACCTGATCTGCAATGCCGAGGTGCGCACCGTCTTCCAGCGTCGGGTCGCCATGATCCGCAGCATGCGCCGCTACCTCGACGGCCTCGGCTTCATGGAAGTCGAGACGCCGATGATGCAGAGCCTGGCCGGCGGTGCCGCGGCGCGGCCCTTCAAGACCTTCCACAACGCCCTCGGCTGCCCGATGTACCTGCGCATCGCGCCGGAGCTCTACCTGAAGCGCCTCCTGGTCGGCGGTTTCGAGAAGATCTACGAGATCAACCGCAACTTCCGCAACGAGGGCCTCAGCCGCCGTCACAACCCCGAGTTCACCATGCTGGAGCTCTACCAGGCCTACTCCGACTGCCAGGGCATGATGGCCCTGGTCGAGGGCCTGATCGTGACCGTCGCCCAGGATGTCCTCGGCAGCACGGTCATCGAGCGCGCCGATGGCACCCGCATCGACCTGACGCCGCCGTGGCGGCGGGTGACCTACGCCGAGCTGATCCGCGAGCGCGTCGGCTCGGACTGGTATGACATCACGGTCGACGAGCAGATCGTGCGCGCCCGCGCTCTGGGGCTGACCGTCATGGACACCTGGACGCGCGAGGAGATCACCCACGAGGTCTACGAGAAGAGCATCGAGGCGACGCTGATCCAGCCGACCTTCGTGACCCGCCTGCCGGCGCACCTGGTGCCGCTGGCGAAGCGCTGCAGTGACGACCCGAGTGTGGTCGACGTCTACGAGCTTGAGATCAACGGCCAGGAGATCAGCCCGGGGTACTCGGAGCTGAACGACCCGCTCGAGCAGCGCGCCCGCTTCGACCGCCAGGCCGTGGACAACGCCGGTGCCGAGGGCGAGGTCAACCGCATCGACGAGGACTTCCTCACCGCCCTCGAGTTCGGCATGCCCCCGGCCGGCGGGCTGGGCCTGGGCGTCGACCGGCTGGCCATGCTGCTACTCGGCGCCGAGTCGATCCGCGACGTCATCCTGTTCCCCCTCATGCGGCCCCTGGATCGCCCCGAGGCGGCCGGCGCGGACGCGGTTACGGAGAGCTGAAGACCATGCCGAAGCTGATCATCCAGGAAGGCTACCGCCTGGTCGGCGAGTTCACCATCCCGGCGGGGGAGACCGTCATCGGCCGCAGCGAGGACTGCGGCCTGGTCCTGGCGCCCCAGGGCGTCTCGCGACGCCATGTCGCGGTGCGGCGCGAGGACGACCGCGTCGTCCTCGAGGACCTCGGCAGCCGCAATGGCACCTTCCTCAACGGCGTGCCGGTCACCGAGCCCTCGGCGCTCAAGCACATGGACGTCATCCAGATGGGCGACGCCATGCTGATCTACAACGACGCCGACGTCGACGGCCGCGAGCACACCGTGGCCGGCGAGGTGGCGCCCGAGGAGAGTGACAAGGCGCCGCGCGACCTCGGCTACCTCAAGCAGGTCGTCGAGACCCTCTGCCGCAATGTCGCCCTGGTGGTGCGCGGCAAGGACGAGGTCATCCTCAAGGTCGTGGTGGCGCTCCTCAGCGACGGGCATGTGCTCCTGGAGGACCTCCCCGGCGTCGGCAAGACCAAGCTGGCGCAGGCCCTGGCGAAGTCGCTGCGCACCGGCTTCAAGCGCATCCAGTTCACGCCCGACATGCTGCCCTCGGATGTGACCGGCGTGAATGTCTACGACGAGCAGGCCGGCCAGTTCGCCTTCATACCCGGCCCGATCTTCGCCAATGTCATCCTCGCCGACGAGATCAACCGCGGCACGCCGCGGGTGCAGTCCAGCCTGCTGGAGTGCATGAGCGAGTCGATGGTGACGGTCGACGGCCGCAGCTACGCCCTGCGCAAGCCGTTCTTCGTGATTGCCACGCAGAACCCGGTCGAGTTCCATGGCACCTACCCATTGCCCGAGGCGCAGCTCGACCGCTTCCTGATGCGTCTGCGCATGGGCTACCCGGAGGCATCGGTCGAGCAGGACATCCTCAGCAGCCAGGTCTCCAGCCACCCGATCAACAGCATCCGCCAGGTGGTCAACGCCACCGACATCCTGCGCTGTCAGGCCCTGGCCCGCAGCGTCCATGTCTCGGCGGCGGTGCGCGACTACATCGTGACCCTGGTCGGCGCCACGCGGCAGCACCCGGCACTGAACTACGGCGCCAGCCCGCGCGCGGCGCTGGCCCTGATGCACACCGGCCAGTCGCTGGCGGCGGCGCAGGGCCGCGACTATGTCCTGCCGCGCGACGTCCGCGACCTGGCGGTGGATGTCCTCGGGCACCGCCTGCCGCTGAAGATGCAGGCGCGCGCCGAGTTCGGCAGTGCCGAGCAGGTGGTCCGCACGATTCTGGAGAAGCATCCGGTCGAGCGTTGGGAGTCGAGTCGCAGGAACGGATCCGGCTGATGCTGCCCTTGCGTCCGACAGCGCGTGGCTGGGTGGTGGCCCTGGCGGGTGTCGCCTGGCTGCTGGTGGCCATCGTCAACCGCATGGTGTTCCCGTTCATCATGGGCTGCGCCGCCCTGGCCCTGGTCGCCGCCAGCCTGGTCAGCAGCGTCGTCTCGCTGTGGGGCATACGGCTGCGCCGTGAGCCCTGCGGCGATGCCGCCTGCGGCGAGGCGGTGAGCCTGCCCCTGACCATCGAGAACCGCCGGCCGCGGCGGCGGCAGCCCCTGGTCATCCTCGAGACGATTCCCTTCGCCGGCGAGCTGAACCTGCGCACGGTGGTGCCGCCCCTGTCGGCGCGCGAGCAGCGCCTGGTGCCGCGGCGGGTGCTGGCCCTGCAGCGCGGCGAGTTCCGCCTCAGCCGGCTGTCCCTGCGCGGCGGCGACCCGGCCGGGCTCTTCTGCCGCGAACGTCGCCTGGACCTCCCGGCGGCCATGCTTGTCTATCCCGGCACGGAACCGGTGCCGGATCTGCTCCTGCAGCAGAGCGAAAGCCTCGGCGCCGTCGCCGCCAGCCCGGTGAGCGCTGCCGGCATGAGCCAGGACTTCTACGGCGTGCGTGAGTACCACCCCATGGATGGTCTGCGTTACATCCACTGGAAGAGCACGGCGCGTTCGGGCCGGCTGATGGTCCGCGAGTTCGAGCGCAACGCGGTGATGTCGGTGGCCATCCTCGTCGATGCGCACGAGCACTTCGTCAGCAGCCACGGGCAGACCTCGAATCTGGAGTACCAGATCCGCGCCGCCGCCTCGATCTGCCGGCATTGCGCCGGGCTCTACTGCAGCCTGGCCTTCGCGGCCGCCGGGGCCGGCTCCAGCATGGTCCGACCGGCCTTGGCCAGCGATGCCCATGACGACATCATGGTCCACCTGGCGACCCTGAAGCCGGGGCCGCAGGCCCTAGCGCCGGCCGCCTACGAGCTGGTGCGGACGCTGCCGCGCCAGACGGTGGTCTTCTGCTTCAGCCTGGCGGCGCCGCGGGACCTCGCCGAGGCCTTGCAGGTGTTCGTCGAGCAGGGCATGCAGGTGCGCTGGTACTGCGCCCGCCGTGATGTGTTCGACAGCGCCCGCGGCCGGCGTTCGCGGTCGCCGTCGGCGGCCGCCCGGCAGGCCGGCGACCTGGTGCCGGCCGAGCTGGCGCCGGGCATGGGCCTGGACAAGGCCCTCGTCTGGACGGGTTCGTGAGGGATTGAGCCGTGGCGATGGACAGCGACGACAAGCGTGGCACCAGCCTGAGCCTGCCGGTTCAGGCCTGCTCCCTGCTGCTCTACGGCCTCGGCGTGGTGGCGGCGCTGGTGCAGCACGGCCATCCGACGCTGGTGCTGGCGGTGGTGGCGAGTCTCCTGCCGCTCGGGCTCCTGGCGCGACTGCCGCGGCGCTGGTTTCCGGGGTGGCTGCGGCAGGTCCTGCAGGTGGTCATCGCCGGCGCCGGCCTGGCCTGGTGGCGGCTGCGCATGCAGGGCCACGCCGTGGATGTGGTCCTGGTCGAGTCGGCCGCCGTGCTCGGCGTTGCCCTCGCTCTCGGCGGCGTGGCCCGTGAGTATGGCCTGCTCGGGCTCATCTCGCTGGTGCTGCTCGGCTACGGCGGGGTCATGCCCGGCCGGCC
>JAAYZO010000255.1 GCA_012514865.1 Lentisphaerota bacterium
AACAGCCCTGGGTGTGCCGTCAGAGGCCGAGGCGGCCGCGCATGTTCTCGAGGCTGCGCTGCAGGCTGTCGAAGGGGTTGAGATCGCCGGAGTCGCGCTCGACCAGGTACCAGATGACGCCGGCGCGGCGGCAGGCCTCGATGATCCGCGGCCAGTTCAGGTTGCCATCGCCGATTTCGGTCATCTTCTGCTCGCGCTTCGGGGTGATGGTCATGTCCTTGAAGTGCACGCAGGGAATGCGACCCGCGACGCGGTCGATGGCGGCCGCCGGGTCGCTGCCGCCGTGCGCGATCCAGTAGGTATCGATCTCCATCCAGATGGACGGATCGAGGCGCTCGATGAGCAGGTCCAGGGGCCGCACCCCGCCGGCCGGCGACAGCTCGTGGCTGTGGTTGTGGTAGCCCAGGCTCAGGCCGCTGCCCTGGAACTTCCGGGCCAGGGCGTTGTAGCGCTCGACGAAGCCCTGCCACAGGGCCAGGCTCCACTCCTCTTTCGGGAAGAACCCGCCGATGGCCGTGTAGGCGCAGCCCCAGAGGCGGTGCTCGTCGATGACCTTGGCGGTCTCCTGCTCCATGCGGTCCAGGCTGATATGCGTGGCAGCACAGGCCAGGCCCTCGCCATCGAGGATCTTCTTCAGCTCGACCGGCTCGATCGGGCCGATGCCGGAGACCTGAACGCCGTCGTAGCCCATGGCCTTGACGCGGGCGCAGCTCCTGGCGATGTCGGCCGGTGTCTTGCAGAACTCCCGTGCGGTGTACAACTGCGCACCAATCAGTGCCTTGCCCATCGTTGCCTCTCCCGGCCTCTGCGCCTGCGTCTCGGTCACCATGTCGGACCGCGCGATTCCGCCGCCGCGGCCTCGTCCTGCGTTACGATAGCCCCGGCACGCAGGCCTTGCCAGTGCGTCGCCGACTCCGCCGCCAGAGCCGGCGGCAGCACCGGCTGCGGCTGCACATCGACGCGCACCGCCGGCAGACGCAGCGTGCCCGCGACACGGGCCGCGGCCACCTCCATCGCCTGACGGCCGATCTCGTAGGCCTGGAGGTCGTAGGTCAGCGGCCGCGGCACCAGCGGCGCCAGGGCGGCGTGGTCGTGGTTGCACGACACCACCTCGAGGTCGCGCCCGACGACCAGGCCCGCCTCGCCCATCAGGCGGTAGAACTGCGCGGCCACCGCGTCGGAGGTCACAAAGACGCCCGTGGGCCGCGGCCGCAGCCCCAGGAAGGCGCGCGCAACGGCCTCGCAGACCGCCCTGCGGTGGCCCGTGCAGTCGACCGGGCTGTCGTCCAGCCAGCCCATCGCACAGCCCGTCCCACTGAGGAGGGCGACCTCCTGGCCGGCCAGGCAGGCGCAGGCCATGAAGGCGGTGGCGCGCTCGGCCGCCGCCGCCCAGCAGGGCACCGGATTGACCACGCAGAGGTCACGGTGGCCGCGACCAACGAGGTGCGCCGCCGCGTGGCGACCCACCGCCGCGCCGTCGGAGCAGACCGCGTCCCAGGTGCGGTGGCGAACCGGCGATGGCGTCAGGAGCTGCACCACCGGCAACCCGGCGTAGCGAGCCAGGACGGCCTCCGGGATCTGGCTGTCGATGACGAACAGCGCCCTGGTCTGGGGGCCATCGTCGTGGGCCGACTCGTGCGCCGCCTCGGCGGCACTGCCGATGCAGAGCGTCGCGCCATGTTCAGCGGCGCCTTCCTGCAGGCCGGCCTCGAGGCGCGAGAGGAGGTAGTCGCACTCGTGCGACTGGTCATGGCGGGAGCCCAGGAGCAGCAGGACCTGACTCCGGCTCAGGCTGCCGCTGCGGTGCGTCTTCGGCCCCCGGCGGCGCTCAGGAGTCGGCGGCACGTAGCCGAGTTCGCACATCGCCGCGCGGATCAGCGCCGCCGTCGCGGCCGAAACGCCGGACTGACGGTTAATCACCCGCGAGACCGTGGAGACCGAGACGCCTGCCTTGCGGGCGACATCAACAATAGACAAGACCGCACCCCTCTCTGGCTCGCCGTGCCACGGCCTGCCGCGTTCGGACCCCTTCACCCCTGAAGTCATCCGAAACTGCCGCGGCAATGTACCCCGACAGGCCCGTCGTGCAAGGCTTTCACGGCATCTCGGGCGGAAATTCCGGGCTGCTCCGGCCACGCCCAGCGCCCGGTCGCGCCACCGCGGACAGCCTGAACGCCCCCGTCCCTCTCCCCTCGCGTCGTCGCCCTCCTCCCCTCGTCCTCGCAGTCTGCTCCCTCATCGTCGTGGCCTCGTCCTAAGCGTAGAAGAGGGAAGACGAGAGACAAGCACAAGCACGAGGACGAGGACGAGCACGAGAAGGCCGAACGAGGGGAATCGAGCACGAGGACGAGGACGAGACGGCCGAACGAGCGGAGACGAGGACGAGCACGACAGAGCGGGATGAGGGGAAACGGGGACGAGGATCAGAAGTCGGGACGAGGGGAATCGAGCACGAGGACGAGGACGAGAACGAGAACGAGAACGAGAACGCCGAGCAAGGAGGAAACGAGGACGAGAACGCCGGTTCGGTTGCTGAACCCGAGACGTTGCCGGCCGGGATCCTCGCGAGGAGATCCCGACCGACACAGGCATCGCCCCTGGGGCCTCCTGGCCCAAGGGTCCGCTCTCCCCTTGGCTGCCACCGGGTGACCAGCAACGCCGTCCAGGCGGCGCCCCGCGACGACGGCAAGGACTCTCAGGGGACTGTCCTGACGACGCGGCAGCCCAGGATGCCGCTGGCCGGCAGTCCTCGCCCGAGGCGGTCGTCCGAGCGGCAGCGCTCCGGGAAGTCGCCATAGCTGCCGCCGCGAATCACGCGGAATGCCCCCTCGCGCGGACCGGCTGGGTCCTTCACGGCACCCGACGGGTACACGCCGTACCAGTCCTGGCAGCGTTCCCAGACGTTGCCCACCATGTCGTACAGCCCCCAGGGGTTCGGCTGCTTCTTCCCCACCGGATGCGTGCCGGCACGGTCGTGCGGGTACTGCTTCTCGGCCCAGCCGCTCGTATCGGTGCCGCCCGCGTAGGTCACGCCGCTGTTGCCGCTATACCAGGCGATGGGGTCGAGATCAGGAGCGTTGCACTTCCCCAGGATCGTGAGACTGCCGGTGTACAGCGCCGTCGCCGTACCGGCGCGGCAGGCATATTCCCACTCCGCCTCGGTCGGCAGACGAAAGCCCTCTCCGAGCTTCCGACAGAACGCCTGGCAGTCGTCCCAAGAGACCATCTCGACTGGCGCGTCAAGGCCGGCGCCCTTGAACTTCGACGGGTTGCTCCCCATCACCCGCTCCCACTGGCCCTGCGTCACCTCGCATTGGCCCATATAGAAACCGCGGGTCAGCGTCACCCCGTGCTGGCGCTCGTCCGAGCGGCGCCCGGCTTCGGTCTCGGGGCTGCCCATGGTGAAGCTGCCCGCCGGGATGTACACCATGGCGATGCCGGTCGTCTCGTGGACGACCTCGCGGGCCCAGCCCGTACCCGTGTACGGCTCCGCCTCCGCCCCCGGCGCGGCGCGGAACCCTGATGGGACGCGCAGACCCGCCCTGGCGGCACCGGGGCCCGGCGTCGCGGCGGCCGCAGGCGGCGCCCCCGCTGCGGCCATTGCAGCCCGGGCCGTCTGACCGGTCTGATCCGTCTGGCTCCCCCGTCCCGCCTCGACGCCGCCGGTCTGCCCGGCCTGTGCCGGCGCAGGCGGCGCCGCGGCGGCGCCGCGGCCGCGCAGGGCCAGAGCGCCGGCCAGGATCAGCACAAGCGCGGCGCCGGCAGCGGCGCCGGCGGCCCACGGACAGCGCCGGAGGCGCGCCCACTG
>JAAYZO010000256.1 GCA_012514865.1 Lentisphaerota bacterium
GCCGGGGTCATGCGGCGGATGCGGATGTCACTGGGCGAGTCAGCCATGGTCTCGACTCCCTGTCTTCACCGTGCGCCCCACGGCCGCCGGGAGGGGCAGCCGGCCGGCAGTGCCGACGCGGGTGGCCGCGTCGTCAACGCAGGCCGAGGACGTCCTGCATGTCGTAGAGGCCGGCCCTCGCCGTCGCCAGGAACTTGACGGCCCGCAGGGCGCCCTTGGCGAAGGTCTCACGGCTTGAGGCCTTGTGGGTCAGCTCGACGCGTTCGCCGTCGGCCGCGAAGATGACGGTATGGTCACCGACGACATCGCCGCCGCGCAGGGCGTGCATGCCGATCTCGCGGCGGGTGCGGGCGCCGACGAGGCCATGGCGCCCGTGCACGGCATCGCGCTCGTAGTCACGGCCGCTGGCCTCGGCCAGGATCTCGCCGAGGCGCACGGCGGTGCCGGAGGGGGCGTCCTTCTTGCGGTTGTGGTGCATCTCGACCACCTCAATGTCGAAGTCCTCGCCGAGGATCGGCGCGACCTTGGCACAGAGAGCGAAGAGGAGGTTGACACCGACACTCATGTTCGGCGCCGCCATCAGGCGGCCGCCGTGCTCGCTGAGGGCCTTGAGCGCGGCGCGGTGCTCGGCCTTCAGCGGGGTCGAGCCGATCACCATCGACGCCCCGGCCGCGACCACCTGCGGCGCCGCCGCCAGGGTGCTCTCCGGGGTCGAGAAGTCGATGACCGCGTCGGTCTGCGGCAGGACGTCGGCCAGGCTGCTGACAATCGGCACGCCCGCCGGAGCCAGGCCGGCGACCACGCCGGCGTCCTGACCGAGGAATGGCGAGCCGGCGTACTCGACCGCGCCGGCGAGCTGGAGGGCCTCGTCAGCCTGAATCAGCGTCACCAGGATGCGGCCCATGCGCCCGGCGGCGCCAATGACCGTTGTGCGTATCATCGCTTCAGTCCTCCTTGCCGTCGTTGGCGGGGGCGGCCTTGCCCTCAGTCGTGGCCCCGGCCTTCTCCGCGCTGTCCCGGTCGGTGACGGCGCTGTCGGCCTGGTCGGCGCTCTCGGCCGCGGTGTCGTCGTCGGTCACGTCGGCCTTGTCCGGGACGGCCTTGAGGCGGGCCTCACCGTTCAGCAGGGCCTCGATAGCCCGCTGGAGCTGCGGGTCGGCGGTGTCGTCGCCGGGCCGCAGGCCCTCCTGGGCTTCGAAGATAGCGCGGTACTGGTCCATGCCGAGCTTGACCTCGATATCGGGCTCGACGCCGTGCTCGTGGATGACGCGGCGGCTCGGGGTGTAGTACATGGCGGTGGTCAGGCGCAGGGCGCTGCCGTCGGGGAGGGGTATGACATTCTGCACGGAGCCCTTGCCGAAGGTCTTCTCGCCGATGAGGACAGCGCGCTCCCAGTCCTTGAGGCAGCCGGCCATGATCTCCGCGGCGCTGGCGCTGCCGCCGTTGATCAGGAGGGCGAGCGGCTTGCGCGGGAAGCGGTAGCCGCGCCGCTGGGTGCGGAACTCCTGTTTCTGGGAGGGCTGACGGCCCTCGGTCGAGACGATCAGGGTATTCGGTTCGAGGAAGTAGCTGCAGATCTCCACGGCGCTGGTCAGCAGCCCGCCGGGGTTGTTGCGCAGGTCGATGATCAGGGCCTCGATGCCCTCGCTCTCAAGGCCCTCGACGGCCTGACGCAGCTCGTCGGCGGTCGGGTCGTTGAACTGCGTGAGGCGCACGTAGCCGATGCGGCCGCCGGCAAGGCGCCGGGCGCCCGTGACGCTGTGGACGGGTATCACCGCACGGGTGATGGTAACCTCGCGCTCGTCGTCACTGTCGGGACGGCGGATGACGAGGGTGATCTTGGTGCCGGGGGCGCCGCGCATTCTGCCGATGGCGTCGTTGAGCTTCATGCCCTCGGTGGATTCGCCGTCGATCCGGACGATCTGGTCGCCGGCGAGGAGGCCGGCCTGGCTGCCCGGGGTGCCGTCGATCGGCGCTACGATGGTCAGGAGGTCGTCCTTGATGCTGACGATGATGCCCAGACCGCCGAACTCGCCCTCGGTGTTCTCCACCATGGCGTCGTACTGGTCCGGCGGCATGAAGTCGCTGAAGGGATCCAGGCTGCGGACCATGCCCTGCATGGCGTTGTAGATCAGATCGCGGTAGCTGACCTTCTCGCTGCTGACGTAGTCCTTGCGGATCAGTTGCAGCACCTGCATCATGACGCCGACCTTCTCGAAGGCCTCGTCTTCGCCGGTGCGCGCCGTCTCGGCCGAGTAGACGCGGTAGCCGATGACCAGATTACCGGCCAGGACAAGCGCCAGCGCCGCCAGGAGCAGGTTGCGTGACCGAGTCATGATGCCAGATCCTCCGCGTCGGCGGTGGCGCGGGGCCGCCTCGGGTGGCCCCGCCGCACGCCGTGACGGTGCTCAGAGCAGACGTTCGAGCAGGTAGGCCTTGAGCTGGCCGAGGCCGATGCGCTCCTGCGTCATGGCGTCGCGGTCGCGCACGGTCACGGCCTGGTCGTTGGCGGTCTCAAAATCGACCGTCACGCAGAACGGCGTGCCGATCTCGTCCTGACGGCGGTAGCGCTTGCCGATGTTGCCGGTGACGTCGTAGTCGGCGCGCAGCGACCGCTTCAGGTCGCGGTACAGGGCTTCGGACGGCTCCTCGAGCTTGCGCGACAGGGGCAGCACCGCCACCTGCACCGGCGCCACGGCGGCCGGGAGGTGCAGCACGACGCGGGTATCCTCGTCCATGCCCTCCTTCTTGGTCGGGGCGGTGTCTTCGTCGTAGGCATTGCAGAGCAGTGCCAGGCAGATGCGGTCCAGGCCGCAGGAGGTCTCGACCACCGTCGGCAGGTAGTGCTCGTTGCGCTCCTGGTCGAAGTAGGTCTGCGGCTCGCCGCAGAACTCCGAATGGCGCTGCATGTCCCAGGTGCCGCGGTGGTGGATGCCCTCGAGTTCGCCCCAGCCGAAGGGGAAGGCGAACTCGATATCGACCGCCGCCTTGGCGTAGTGCGCCAGCTTGTCGTGCGGGTGGAGCTGCAGGCGGTCGGCCGGCAGACGCAGGACCTCGGTGTAGAACTTCCAGCGTTCCTCGCGCCAGTACTCGTACCAGGTCATCGACTCGTCATCGCGGCAGAAAAACTCCATTTCCATCTGCACGAACTCGCGCGAGCGGAAGGTGAAGAAGCGCGGGTTGATCTCGTTGCGGAAGGCCTTGCCGACCTGGGCGATGCCGAAGGGCAGCTTCTGGCGGGCGGCGACGCGGACCTGGTCGAAATCGACGAAGATCGGCTGGCAGGTCTCGGCGCGCAGCCAGGCCACATGCTCGTCGTCGAACACCGGCCCGACGAAGGTCTTCATCATGAGGTTGAACTCGCGCGGCTCGGTAAGCCGCTTGCTGCCGCAGGCCGGGCACTCGCCGGGAGTGGCGAGCTGGTCCTCGCGGAAGCGCTTCTTGCAGTCCATACAGTCGACCATGAGGTCGGAGAACTTGTCGAGATGGCCGGAGGCCTTCCAGACGCGCGGGTGGCAGATGATCGTCGAGTCCAGGCCCTCGACATTGTCACGCTGCTCGACCATGTAACGCCACCAGGCCTGCTCGACGGCGCGGCGCATGGCCACGCCGAGCGGGCCGTAGTCCCAGAAGCCGTTGATGCCGCCGTAGATCTCGGAACTCTGGAAAATGAAACCGCGCCGTTTGCAGAGGGCGACGAGCTTGGTCAGGGTGTCGTTCTCGATAGCTGCGTTCATGGGCCGTCCTTGCGCCGGGTTGAGGGCTGCCTGCGGGGGCCGATCCGGTGGCCCCACCGTGAAAGGACGTACCATAGCACGCCGGCACGCTCTCTCCAGCCCTGTGAAGCGGTGCCGGGAACCCGATTGGCTGCTCGGGTCTGGCAATCTGTCACCACGACGATATGGTTGCCTCGTGGTGGGGCTGACGTGGCGCCGGCGGATGGAGCGAGAGCGTGGACAGAACCGAGCCGAATCCGTTCTTCGATCATCCTATCCTGAACTCCCCCTATACGTGCCCGACGCGGCACTGGGAGCTGGATGCGCACGGCCAGCCGACGCAGCGGGTCGTTGAGTCGCGCCGCCGCGCCGAGTTCATCACGCCGATACCCAGGCCGAAGAAACGCAAGGGCTCTGCGTACACGCAGCAGAACCTACCCCTCAACGAGGGCAAGGGCCTCTCCACCCAGGAGCAGCAGTACGACGCCACGTCGTCGATCAACCGCGTGCGCGATCTGGTGGGCGAGTGGCGGGCGCGGCCGCATCCTCAGCAGTGGCAGGTCACCCCGGAGACA
>JAAYZO010000257.1 GCA_012514865.1 Lentisphaerota bacterium
GAACGCCGAACGCCGAACGCCGAACGCCGAACGCCGAACGCCGAACGCCGAACGCCGAACGCCGAACGCCGAACGCCGAACGCCAAACGCCAAACGCCAAACGCCAAACGCCAAACGCCGAACGCCCAGCGGCGAACGCCCAGTGCCGAACGCCGAACGCCGAACGCCAAAAGCCGAACGCCCAGTGCCGAACGCCAAACGCCGAACGCCGTGCCCCTCGACACCCGACCCCCGGCCCTCGCTGAACGCTGAACGCTCAACGCTCAATGTCCAACGCTGAACCCTCGACCCCCGACCCTCGGGAGAGCGAACGCCCGACGCCCAACGACGACGCGGGCGGGGGCCACCCTGTTCACGCGCCATCGCCGTGGCGCCCAGGGCTGTTCGAAAGTCCGGTTCTAGCACCCCTTCAGGGTGCGTGGTTTGTGGGTTCGCGTTTCCGGGGGTCGGGCTCTCGCGCGACCCCCGGCTACGATCTGGCACCCCTTCAGGGTGGCCGCGGGGCGCAGTGTCCGCCCGATCATGTCACCATGGAAATCGCGGTCGATTTCCACAGGAGGGTGGCCAGATGAGCGCTGACGCGATCTTCGATCAGCCCTGCAGTGGCGCCTTCGGCGCCTTGACAGCGGGCTGGCGGGACCTTACGCTCACGGGGTCCGGAGCCACACGCAGGAAGGACCATGGCCATGCTGAACTCGACCGAGGCGCGTCTGCTCGAGGCTGTTTCGGAGGACCGTCTGGTATCGCTGTGTTCGCGTCTGGTGCGCACGCCGACGGTCAGCCCGCATTCGGGCGACCGTGCGCCGTCGGGCGAGCTGGCGGGCCAGGAGATGGTGGAGGGTGTCCTGCAGGGCCTCGGCGCCGGCACCGAGCGCGTCCTCTGCCGCGACGAGCTCTTCGACCGCGCCGGCGTGCTGGCGCCGCACGGGCGCCAGACCGAGGGCCGCCCGAATGTCGTCGGTAGCGTCACCCTCGGGGACGGCCGTGGCCCGGTGATCATGCTCGACGCGCATATGGACACCGTCGCCGTGGACCACTACGAGGGCGAGGCCTTCAGTGGCATCGTGCGCGACGGCTTCATCCACGGGCGCGGGTCCTCCGACGACAAGCAGGGCGTCTCCGTGATGCTCGAGGCCCTGCGGGTGTTGGTCTCGTCGGGTCTGGGCTACCGCGGCCGGCTGATCTGTTGCAGCGTCGTCGACGAGGAGTGCGACGGCGCCGGCCGCGGCACCCTCGCCTGCCTCGAGCACGTCGGCCGCGTGGACGCGGTGGTCGTCCTCGACGGCGCCCGCGGCATGGTCTACCCGGGCTGCACCGGGGTCGTCACCGGCGAGGTCGTCGTGGCCGGCCGGGCTGGCCATGCGGCTCAGGGCACCAGCGTCAACGCCATCGAGAAGGCGGTCGCCCTGATGCCGGCTTTCGCGGCCTTCCGTGAAGCCCGCGGCGACCTTCCCGGCGCCATGAACCTGGGCGTCTTCCAGGCTGGCGACCACCCCGCGAATGTCCCCAACCGCGCCCGCCTGGCCTTCAATGCCAAGACCACGCAGGAGGACATGGAGGCGGCCCGCAAGGCCTACGGGCTGGACAACGGCCGGCTGGTCCGGGAGCTCTTCGAGCGCTGCCTTGACGAGGGCATCGGCCAGGATGCCTTCCTGCGTGAGCACCGGCCGCAGGTGCGCTGGATCAAGGATGTCCCCGCGGCGGTGCAGTCCGCGGGTGCCGGCCTGGCTCTCTGCGAGGGCATGGCCCAGGCCGGCGCCGACGGCGGCGACGAGCGCCCGGGGCTCGGCCTTCTCGGCGGCTGGGGCGACATCGCCCACGTCATTCGCGCCGGCATCCCGGCCGTCGGCATGGGCGCCGGTTTCCCCGGCGCCGCCCACAGCGCCACCGAGAAGGTGGCCATCCGCGACCTGGTCGGCACGGCCCGCACCCTCGTCCTGGGCCTGCACCGCCTGCTGACCGGCGCCCTGAAGCCATAGCGACGCGGCCCGACCGGCGGCGCGCGCCGCGCCGGCCGCGCCATGCCAGGCGGACCGCGGTACAGTACGTCGGCGTCGCCGGCACCGGTGACGCCGGAATCCCGCGCAGGACGATGAGGAGCCACGACGATGGCGACCGTAGTCAGGGGCCCGAACTGGGAATGCGTCACACCGGCCGCGGCGTGGGAGCCCCGTGACTCCTGCGCCGAGCTGGTCTATCGGGACTGCTTCTGGATCATGGGCGGGTGGTTCACCCCCAAGACACCCAATCCGCGCGACGTCTGGAAGTCGTCGGATGGCCGGCACTGGGAGAAGGTCCTGCAGGAAGCGCCCTGGGAGAAGAGCGACCTTCCTGGCAGCCTGGTCTTCCGGGACCGCATGTGGCACATGGGCGGTCGGAGCCTGCCGGGGACGGAATGCAGCAACGAGGTGTGGTCCACCCAGGACGGCATCCGCTGGGAGTGCGCCACGCGTCAGGCCGGGTGGTGCCCGCGCCTGGGGCCGGGTACGGCCGTCTTCAAGGACCGGATGTGGGTCTTCGGCGGCACCTCGGACTTCTACCATGCCAACGACCAGACGCTCTTCAATGACATCTGGAGCTCCGAGGACGGCCGGACGTGGCGCCTGGAGTGCGCCGCTGCGCCATGGGCGCCGCGGGCCTGTCACCAGGTCGTCGCGATGGATGGCCGTCTCTGGCTCACCGCGGGCGGCGCCTGGATCGCGGGCAGCCCGGTCTATGGGGACGTGTGGTGCTCGGAGGATGGCGTCCACTGGGAGTGCGTCCTGGAACAGGCGCCGTGGTCGCCGCGCGTCTGGCATGGCTCGGTCGCGTACCGCGGCTGCCTCTGGGTGGTAGCCGGCGATGCCAGAGTCAACGACGCGCCATGCCTGTTGAACGACGTCTGGTTCTCGCAGGATGGCGTCGACTGGCGGCGGCTGGAGTCCGAGGTCGTCTTCAGCCGTCGGCACGAGGTCTCGATGGTCGTCTTCCAGGACCGCATGTGGCTGGCCGGGGGCCACGCCATGCCGCTCACCCACGACGTCTGGGCGCTGACGCTGCCGCAGGACTTCCCGGCCGGTCTGGCATCCCAGGAAATCTGAAGGCAGGAGTTCACCATGAGGATCCCTGTCGCGATACTGACGGCGTCGATGGCGGTGGCCCAGGCCTGGGCCGGTGAGTTCCCGGTCATCCGTGACGAGGCGGTGCTGGCGCGCCACCGTCAGCAGGTCGAGCTCATCCTGACGATGAGCACGGACCAGGTGCGCGAGATGGTGCCGGTGTCGTCGGGCGGCATCTACTTCACCGACTGCCCGAACTGCGAGTACGGCGCCGAGGAAGCGGAGTGCTTCAACACGACATGGGACCCGCGCCGGCCGGGGCAGTTGATCTGCCGCGGCTGCGGCGAGGTGTACCCGAACAACGCGACGTACCCCGACGACCGCTTCATCGAGGTCGCGGCGCCCGGCGGGGGCACGCATCGCTTCCACTACTGGGAGCGCGAGGACGGCTACCGCGTCTGGTTCCGGGCCCATGCCGACTACTGGGCCCGCGAGTGGCTGCAGGCGCAGTGCCGGTACCTTGGCGAGCTGTACGCCGCCACCGGCGAGGACGCCTATGCGGCGCGGGCCGCGGCCATCCTGCTGCGTTTCGCCGAGGTGTACCCCGGCTGGGCAACGACCTATGACCACCCGTTTGTCCAGAAGCAGATCCATCCTTACACGGTGACGCGCATCCCGGGCGTCCAGGGCTACCGCAACTCGCGCTGGACGTGGTGGGCCTACATGGACATACCCAAGGACCTGGCGCACGGCTACGACGGCATTCGCGACTGGCCGGGCTGGGTCTACGGCCAGCGCGAGATGATCAAGCGTGACCTGATCGTGCCCCTGGTCGACTTTGTGCTCGGCATCGAGGAGGACTACACGAACATGTCCATGGGCATGTGGCGCAGCGCCATCCTCGTCGGCCGGGCCTTCAGCGAGCCGCGCTGGGTGCACGAGTCGGTGCGCCGCCTCGGGCATCTCCTCGAGACGCGCTTCCTCTACGACGGGCACTGGATGGAGACCGCGGACTCCTACGCCGCGCAGACGCAGGGCGGCCTGCAGGTGGTCATGGAAGCCCTCGATGGCTACAGCGACCCGCCCGGCTATACCGACCCGGTCGAAGGCCGGCGCTTCGACCGCGTGGTCGCCAGCGAGCTGGTCCCGGGCTATGCCCTGGGCGAGTGGGTCGTCGGTGCGGCGCGGTTCCCCGACAACCGCCTCATTCCGGTCAACGACACCTGGGCAGCGCACGGCAAGGCGAATGTCTTCCGCCGGGCGACCACGCGCGATCGCATGGAGCCGGTGCTGCTGCCGGCGACGGGCCTGGCCGTCATGGGCGGCGGCGAGGGCGAGCACCAGCTCCACGCCTACCTCAACTACACCAGGGGCCGATA
>JAAYZO010000258.1 GCA_012514865.1 Lentisphaerota bacterium
GGCACGGGAGCCTTCAGACTGAGGAGCAGGGAAGGCAAGAGAACAGAAAAGCAGCGCAGCACCTTGACGGCCCACATAGAAGGGCGAGTGTCCACAGACGCGAACGCGTCCACGAGCTGTGGCGGCGCCCGTACTGCCGCAACGCGACGTTCCAACGAGCCCTGGAGGATGCCGATGCGAGAAGCCCTGGTCGATCTCCTGAACGCGATGCTGATGACCCACGCTCCGACGGGCCGGGAAGACGAGATGGACGCCTTCCTGCGCGAGCGCCTGCAGGGCCTGGGGGCGGACGTCGAGCAGGATGCCCATGGCAACCTCCTGGTCTGGGTTGCCGGTCGCGAGTCGGGTCCGGCCACGGCCGTAGCGGCGCACAAGGACGAGCTGGCGGTGCTGATTCGTCGCATCGATGGCGACGGCAAGATCTGGGTTGAGCCCCTGGGCGGCTGCCGGCCGCATAAGTATGGCGAGGGCCCCTTCGATGTCATCACCGACCGCGGCGTGGTCGAGGGCGTCCTCTGCCTGGGCTCGACGCACTCGTCGGCGCTGAGCAGCCGCACCGACGCGGCGACGCGCCGGATGCCGGACTGGGATGTGGTCTATGTCGACTGCGGCCTGAATGGCGCCGGCCTGGCGGCCGCGGGCGTGCAGATTGGCGACCGGGCTTTGCCGGGTCGGCGTCGCAAAGCCCCGATGGGCCTCGGTCCGGAGGCCCTCTGCGGCTATGGCCTCGATGACAAAGCCGGGGTGGCCATTCTGCTGCTCCTGCTCGAGCGGCTCCTGGCCGCGCCGCCGCGGCACGACGTCCTGGTGGCCTTCACCAGCTCCGAGGAGTCGGGCTGTTCGGGGGCGCTGTATCTGGGCCACAGCCAGGACGTCGACGACCTCATCGCCGTCGAGATCGCGCCGATCGCCGAGGAGTACCCGGTCGTCTTCGACGAGCGTCCGGTGCTGCTCTACAAGGACAGCATCCACCACTACGACCTGAGCCTGACCCGCGCCATCGCCCAGGCCGCCGCCGGCCGCGGCATCGGCCTGCAGGCGCAGTGCGTCCGCAGCTTCGGCAGCGACGCCGGCGCCGCCAAGAAGGCCGGCATGATCGGCCGCGCCGCCTGCATTGCCTTCCCGACCCAGAACACGCATGGCTACGAGATCGGTCAGCTCGGCGCCATGGAGAACTGCGTGCGTGTCCTCGAGGCCTACCTGCTGTAGGTGCCCAGGCGCAGGCCCTCGTCGACGAAGAAGCGGTAGGTCTCGTAGGCCGTCGTGGTCGGTATCGAGTGGTCCGAGTGCAGGATGTAGCCGTAGTCCTGCATGAGCACCGGTACCTTCTCGGCGAGCTCGCGGGCGATGGCCGCGGTGTCGTTGGCGACGAGGTTCCGGGCGTCCATGCCGCCGAACAGGACGATCCGGTCGCCGAAGGTGCGCTTGATGCGCAGCGGGTCCATGCCGGCCTTGACCTCCATGACCTGCAGGCAGTCGATGCCGGCCTCGATCAGGCCCGGCAACAGCGGCTCGACGAAGCCGCACGAGTGCAGGATGACCTTCAGGCCCAGGCTGTGGCAGTAGTCGATGGTGCGGCGGTGCCCCGGCATGACCAGCTCGCGGTACATCGCCGGCGACATGAAGGGCCGCAGCTTGAAGCCCATGTCCTCGTAGAACCACACCCCGTCCGGGCGGCCCTCCTCGGCGAAGAGGATCTCCATCAGGCCGATCGTGAGGTCGGCGTAGGTGTCGACCATGTCGCGGACCCAGTCCGGGTCGAGGGCCATGCCGACGAGCATGTGCTCATGGCCACACACCGGATGCATCTGCTCGAAGACATTGATGCCGCCCCAGCAGAAGAAGCGCTGGCTCGCGGCGGCGGCCTGGCGGGCGCGGCGGTAGGCCTCGGCGTTGATGCGGCGACGCTCGGGCGTCAGGAGGGGCCGCACCTTCGCCTCCCAACTGGCGCGGTCCTTGACCTCGAAATCGACATGCTCCGGGGTCGAGGCATGCAGCTTGTGGTGCCGCAGGCTGGCGTAGTTGCCGTTCTTGACCAGCTTGGTCTCGTCGTCCTCCTCGAGCACGATCGGCTCCATGTCGAGGTTGGCGATGCAGTTGAAGGGCCAGCAGGTGGCGATGTCGAAGCCGAAGTGGCTGGCGAGGTCGGTATCGGGGGCGATGTGGCCCTGCGACTGCCAGGCCTTGAGGGTATCGCCCCAGAAGTGCTCGAACAGCCCGATGCGGTCGACGGGCCGGCGATGCAGGATGTTGTCGATGCGCTCGCGTCCGGTGAGTGGCTGCATGGTCACGCCTTCCCGTATGTCGTCTGCACTCGATCTCAGCGACCCCGGCAGTCCGCCTGCCGGGGCTTCCCTTTCGATGCCGTCTCTACGAGCGCCGTTCCCGGCGCCGCCCTGTGGGCTTCCGCTCCGGTGCCCTGAAAGGGCGCCATTCATCAGCCCAGGGCAACGCCCTGGGAAATCGGACATGCCCCGCCGCAGGCTGAAAGTCTGCGACAAGAACCGTGCGCGTCACACCGCCATGTTTCATACGAGCACCGTCCCCGGCGCGAGGCAGGTAGGTTCCCGGCACCGCCCGTGGACCCCCCGAGCGCCGGCGCCGCCCGGGGGAGCGCCACTCGGCTCGTGGCGCCCACCGCCGCCCCGCCGGCCTCAGGGCGCGGCGCCTCCGGCCGGGGCCGGGACGACCTCCCAGACACCGAAGCCGGCCGGCTTCTGCAGGCCGCCGCGGACCGGCGCCCAGGTGCTCCACTCGCGGTTCAGGCCGCGGAAGCGCGCCAGGTTCACCCGCCAGGTCCGCGCTGCGGCGGCGCCGTCGAGGCCGGCCAGCGGAATGCGGACCTCGGCAGTCCAGCCCTGCGGCGTCGCCTGCGCGGCCGCCTCCCAGGTGCCGTTCCAGTTCTTGCTCATGGCATGGCCATCCCACTGGGATCCTGCCGGTGTGGTCATGAACTGGTAGAAGGCGTACTCGGTCGCCTCGGGCGGCTGGCCGGGTGCGAGGAAGATCTCGACGTGCTCGGCGCCGGTCCAGATGCGGTCGTCGTCGTGCGGGTGAGCGCGGGCCTTCTCGAAGCTCGTCTGGGATTCCCAGCAGCGGAAACCGATGACGAGGGCGTCGGCGGTGAAGAAGGCGCATGCCTCGGTGGGCTCCTTGAGGCGGTCGCCGCGCAGGGGCGCGAAGGCCTCGATGGCGGCGGCGCGCTCCCAGAGCGCCTCGTCGAGACGGCCGTCAACCGCGAGAGGGCCGGTCAGGGTCGGCACCGCGAGACGCGGCAGCGCGAGCGTCGTCTCCGGCGGCGCCGGCGGCGCCAGGTTCAGCACCGGCCGCACCAGCCGCACCTCCTCAGGGCGGGCCGTGTAGGTGCCGCGCATCATGGCGTCGTCACGGGTGTAGGCCAGCACATAGAAACGGTGCTCGGGCGTTGGCGCCAGGGCCGCCAGGAGGTCGCGGCGGACGAGAAGGTAGAGCACGTCGCCGGCACGAACGACGCAGCCCTCGTAGTGGGGTACGGAAGCGGTGCGGGTATTGGCGGCGATGATGCGGCCGTCGGCGTCGGCCGGGATGTCGCGGTAGCGCGTCAGCTTCAGCCCCGGCTGGTCGAAACGCGCCGAGAGCACCCAGTCGGCGCCGGCGGCGACGCCGGCACGGCCCGTCTCGCGGCCGTCGGCATTGATGTAGAGACTCAGCGAACGCCAGTCCTTCAGGGTGCTGCCCTTGACCGCCCAGGCGCAGATGAGGTCATCCTGCATGAAGCCCGCCTCGAGCGGGGCGCCGTGCTCACGGCGCGCCAGGGCGGCGCGGACCACCCCGACGCCCTCGATGCGGGCTTCCGGCATGGGCAGGGGGACGTCCTTGCCGGCGGTGTCGATCTGGGGGAAGAAGCCCTTGCCGTCGACGCCGATCTTCGCCAGCATGGCCCGCGTTGGCTGCAGGGGGATGGTCTCGGCGAAGGGGTGGACGCTGCGGTACTTCTCTTCCTGGAGCAGCCGCAGGAGCCGCCCGGCGAGCTGCTGGGTGTCGAAGGGCGTGGCGCCGGCGATGCTCAGGCGCGGCCCCGCGGGATCGAGGCGGATGCCGGTGTCCGCACCGGAACTCAGCACGATCGACGGGCCGGGGGCGGTCTCGGCGATGGCCAGGTCGGCCTGTTCGTGGAAGGCGATCGCGTCCTGGATCATGCGGGCGGCGGCCTGCTCGCGCGGCGATGCGGTGGCGGCGAGCACCAGGCCGGCCGCGGCGTAGGGGAAGGCCAGGAGGGCTTCGGACGGGCTGCGGAACAGCCGCGACTGGCAGGCGAGGGCCAGGACGCTGTCGCCGGCGGGCAGCTCGAGGACACCCGCCGGGTCGACCGGCCGGCCGTCGAGCGTCGCCGCGGCGGCCTCGAATTCCGGCGGCGCCGACCACGACCAGCGCAGACGCTGCGGCGCCGCGCTGCGCAGCTCGAAACGCCACTCCTGGCGGTCGGCGCGGACCGCCGCCGAGGAGCGCCCCGAGAGCCGCAGCGGCGCGCCGTCGGTGGCCTCCAGGCAGACCGGCACCGCCAGAAGGTGCGTCTGGCGGCGCTCCCAGGTCAGGTCGATGTGGGTGGCGGCGCCGTCGATTGCGAAGGCGACTGGGCGACCGTCCCAGGCGATCGGCAGGACACTCCCGGTGGCGAGGTACGGCGCCAGGATGGTCTCCTCGGCAGACAGGCGCTCGGGCAGGGGATTGGAGATCGCCAGGACGGCCTGAAGGCCCTGGCCATAGCGCGCCCGCGACAGCCGCGCGTCGCCGCGGCAGGCCGCGACGCTGCGGTAGCCGCGCCCCTGGACATCGATGAGCGCGGGCATGGCGCGGGTGATGCTCTCGCGGCCGAAGACGTGCATGACGCCGGGCACGAAGCCGCCCTGCCAGCACCCCAGGAGCCAGGCGTCGAGGTGGTCCTGGTAGAAGAGCCGGATCTGCTCGGGCGTCATGGCCTGCCAGTCGATCTGCAGGGCCGGGTTGTCGAAGCCGCCGCCGGCGTGGAGGTGGAGGCGTTTGCTGCCGAGGAGGTGCCGGCGGTGCTGGAACTCGCCGTAGCGCAGGTTCGGCTGGTCCTTGGCCTCGTTGAGGAAGGCGTCGAGGGCGGCGGCGACCATGAAGGGATCGCCGCCGTTGCCGACGACGCCGAGGCGGAAGCCGTCGTGGTGGAAGCCGCGCAGGTAGTCGAGGAGGAGCCGGTGGCCGATGCCGGTATGCAGGTACCGCCCCTTGTCGTCGTAGGCCCAGCCGGGCAGGCTGCGCTGCAGGGTGCCGCGGAAGCGCGAGGCGTTGCTGGCGACGTCGAGGCCGAAGCCGTGCAGGCCCAGCTCGCGGATCAGCTCCGGAAGGTCGCGGCGGAGGGTCTCCTCGAGGGGGCTGGCCCAGGGGAAGACATGGCGTTCCGCGGAGGTGCTGGTGACCCAGCTCAGCCGCGTGCCGGCCTGGCCATAGGGGTAGATCTGCGCCTCGGCGTCGAGGTCGCGGGCGAGGTTCTCCTCGATCCAATTAATAAGGTAATAAACGAGGACGGTGTTGTAGCGGTGGTCGAGGGCCCGCCAGCCCTCGGCGCGGGTGCTGCGGAAGCGCCCCGCGTCCTCGAGGTCGAACCAGCTCGAGGTGGCGCGCTTGGCGATATCGGCGCGTTCGCGCTCGTCCATGGGCCAGTCCCAGAGTTCCGGCCGGCCGAGCCAGTCGCCAACGCGCCGGAAGGGCGCGTAGCCCCAATCCCACGACCCATAGGCAGCGCGGATCTTGGCGGCGCGGACGCGCTCGTCGGCCGGGGTGGCGTTGGCGGCGCGGTAACGGCCATAACCGAGGGTGTCGGTGCCGAGGCGGCTCAGGCGCGGGTCGATGTCCTGGGGGTTGTCGAAGGCCTCCGGGAAGCGCTGCTGGTAGCCATGGATGGCATCGAGGTGGCCCGAGATCGGCGCGAAGGCGAAGAGTACGAAGGTCACCCCCGCCGCTTCACCGGGAAGCAGTGCCAGGCGGGTGCCGTAGTGCCAGAGGCCGTCGGCATCGATGCGGGTGAAGAGGTGCGAGATGAGGGCGTCGGGCCGGACGCCTATAGCCAGGCCGCGGTCGCGGTCGAAGACGGCGCTGGCCGGGAAGGTCTCGTCGATGGTCTCGCGCGCCGGGCTCTTCGCGATGGTCGCGTGGAGGGTGGCGCCGTCGTAGAAGCGTGGCGACTGCAGGCCGCCGGGCGCGGTCTGCCAGGCGACCTCGATCCAGGCCTCGTCCTCGCCGCGGTTGGTAAAGACGACCTGCCAGAAGAGGGCGCCGTCGCGCGTGATGACCTCGTGGTCGGCCTGCAGTCCGGGCCGTGACAGGGCCTGGGTGAGGCGCATGACGCCGTCGGGCCCCACCGCCGCAGCAGCCTCGGCGGGCCGGTCGAGAATCGCGCCGGTGCGGCCGTCGACAACGACCAGGCGCAGGGCGTCGGGCCACGGCGTCGGCCACGACGGGCTGGTCAGGCGGCTCAGGCCGACCGGCGTGGTGGCCAGGCTCCAGACGACGGCCGGGGTCGGGTAGGGTGCCGCGGCCGTGCGCAGCTCCGCCGCGCCGGCGGCCGAGCCGGCGATGGCTAGAACGGCGGTCAGGAGGACGCTGCGGCGGTGGCGCGAGGCCGGCGCCGCCGCGGCGCGGCGGGGGTGCGTCAGGCGCGTCGAGAGGCTGTAGCGCAACGGCATGGGCGGACTCCGGGTGTCGCGGCGGTGGGCGGCTGTCGCGTCGTTGCTGCACCGTAGTGTCGCGGTCGCGCCAACGCCAGCCCGGCGATTCGGAGGAGAGGCCATTTTCGGGTTGGGAGGGGGCTCCGCCCGGGCCGTCCGCCTCAGCCGCGGAGGCGCCAGGCCAAACGCAGGGCCGCCGCCAGGGCGGCCGCCAGGAGGGCGCGCTCGAGGTCGAGCCCACGCCGGGCGACGGCCTCGGCCGAACGGGCTCGGAAGACCTCGAGCAGCCGGCCGCTCGGGCAGAGATGGCGGCACCAGAGACGCGGGAAGACCAGGCTCAGGGCCAGGAAGACAAGGGCCAGAACCAGCGCCGCCGCCGTCGCCGACCGCCACTGGAACGCGGAGAACGGCTCCAGCGCCGCCGCATCGAACGGCCGCGGCCAGAGCAGCATCCCGACCACGCCCAGCAGCACGCCGCCGCGCACCGCGCGAAGGCCCGAGGACAGCCACGACGGCAGACCCGGCCGCTGCCGGCCACGCCAGAGCCGCGCCATCAGGTCCTGGGCACTGCCGTAGGGGCAGAGGCAGGTGCAGTAGACGGGCCGGCCGGTCAGCACGGCGCCCAGCAGCGCGACGGCCGCCAGGGCGACCAGGAAGGGCGCGTGACGCCATGGCAGGCCGTGCGACAGCCAGCCGCACGCCAGCGCCAGGGACAGGCAGGACCCGTTCAGGAATCCCAGGATGACAACGTTGGCGACCGGGCCAAGCCGGCGCGGCCAGTGCCGGCGGTCGCGGCTCGCGAGACGCATCACGGCGAGGGCCAGGGCCAGCCAGGCCAGGGCGGTCGGCAGCGACCGCGGCACTCGGCACGCCGCCGGTGCGGCCTCCGGGTCGAGGTCGGCCAGGGTCTGCCGGACGGCGCCGGCGATGGCGCGGCTGGTCATGGTGGCGCCGCTGACCGCGTCGACTGTCGTGGCGGCGGCCTCGGCACGGGTGAGGCCATTCCAGCGGTCGAGCCAGCCGCTGCGGGTGATGCTCTCGACATAGGACGGGCTCTCGTAGTGATCGAGGAGGCGCACGCCGATGATGCGCTGGTCCGTCCCGAGTCCGACCGCGGCCGGGACCGGTCCGGCGTAGCCGGGGTGCTTCTGTGCGGCCGGGGTGGTGTCGAGGATGCTGCCGAGGCGGCGCCCGTCGGCGTCGTAGACCGCCACGGCCTGTCCGGGCGGCGCCGGGCCGAGGCGGGCCGCGGCCGGGAACAGGCCGCGTGCCGTCGGCAGGGTGACGGCCGGCGCGAGGGCGTCCGGCGTGGGCGCCGGCGGCCGGGTGGAGAGGTGCACGACGGCGCCCAGGCAGCACAGCCCGATCAGGCCGACCCAGGAACGCCGTCGGCGCGGGGCCGCGTCGGCCGCGGGTGACGGCGTGCCGGCCTGGTCTGGAGAGGTTGTCGGCATGGGGCGTGTTCAGGGCCGCCCGGCGGCCTTGGCGGCGCGGCGATAGCGGTCCCGGAAGAACTCGGCCCAGGCGCGGGTGCGGGCCACCCGCGAGCGCGGCAGGCGGATGTCGGCTGCCGCCGCGTCGGCTTCCGCGTAGGTGAAGGGCAGCTCGCGCAGCAGGGCCATGGCCTCGGGCGCGGCCGCCGGTCCGCCGGCGTCGACGACGGCCCGCCAGGCCTCCTTGAGCTCGGGGTGGCAGTCGATCACCATGACGCGGATGAGGACGCGGATCAGGTCGAAGTAGCGGCCGGTCCACTCGGGGTGGTACTGGAAGCGGCCCGCCAGGTCGAAGGGCCGGGCGTCGGCCTCGGACATGTGGGCGCGGTCGGCGTCGGTGTAGAGGTCGCGGCGCACCGGCAGGCGCCGCAGGGCGTACTGCACCGGCCCGCCGGGGGTGCCGACGCGGTAGTTCCAGAGCTGCTGGCCGGGCCGGGAGAGCACGAAGTCGACGAAGGTCTCGGCCAGGTCGCGATGCGGCGCGCCGCGCAGGATGCCAATCGGGTCGACCGACAGCGACGAGCCGCCCTCGGGGGTGACGTAGAGCATGGTCTGACGGCCGACGTGCTCGCGTTCCCAGTCGGCCTGCGAGGTGCCGTAGAAGTCGATGCACATGCCGGCGGCCAGTTCACCACGGGCGACGTCGACCGGGACCTTGCTGGCCGACATGGTGAAGTAGCGCGCGTTGCCGCCGATCTGGCGGACCAGCAGGAGGGCCTCAGCCCAGCCCTCGGCGACGGCCTCACGGAGCGCCGCCGGGTCGGCCTGGTCGGCGCCCTGGGGCAGCCGTCGGGCGACCTCGGCGGCCATGGCCTGCTGCAGGATCATCTCGAAGCACTTGTTGATCGAGCCGCTCTTGGACGGGTCGGCGGCGCCGACCTGGCCGAAGAGCCGCGGGTCGGCGAGGTCGCGCCACTGCCGCGGCAGGCTCGCGGGCTGCGTGATGTCGTAGCCGAGGTCGGCCAGGGAGTCGAGGTTGGAGCAAATGCCGAAGGACGACAGGCAGGCGCCGTAGTAGCGGTCCTGCGGGTCGTACCAGATCTCGCCGCTGAGGCGCTGGCTGAGGATCGGCGTATCGCCGGCCAGGGTCTCGGGGTGGCGATCGCGGTAGCCGCAGGGCACCAGGAGGCCCTGTTCCGCGAGGCGGCCGAGGTCGAACTGGCCGCCGCCGAAGAAGACATCGATGCCGACGCTGGCCTGGCTCGTGAGGAAGGCCTCGCGGGCGGCCCAGGCGGTGTCGGTGGCGTCCTCCCGGCGCAGGCGGCGGTTGAGGCAGGCGCTCTCGACCTCGTTGGTCCATGCCTTCCCGTCGGCCTCCCAGAGGAGCCGGAAGGCGGCGAGGTAGCTGCTCTCGAGGAAGCGCACGATCTCGGTCGTGCCGCCGGGGGCGCGCCAGTCGATATCGACATCGAGGCCGAGAGCCTCGGCGCAGTGTCGGCGGAAGGCCTGCTCGAACTCGAAGCGTATGGCCTCGTTGTGCGGGCTGACGACGACCAGTTGCAGGCTGCTGGCACGGTCCTCGACCTCGGTGCGGCGCAGCACCAGGGGTATGGCGATGATCGCCAGGATCGGCAGGACGGCCAGGACCAGTTTGCGCGACATGGCGGATTCTCCTCGGCGGAGCCGGGCGCCGCGACGGTCAGCCCGGCAGGGCGGCCCCGGCGGCGGCGGCGATGGTCTGTGCCAGGCGGTCGGACCAGCTCCAGAGCAGGCCGCTCGCGGGGGTGAACAGCACCAGCGCGATCAGGACCCAGCTCACGACGTTGACCTGATCGGGCGCCAGACGGCGCGCCGGCGGCACCAGCAGGGTGACCGCGGCCCAGCCGTCAAAAGGCGGCACCGGCAGCAGATTCAGCAGGGCCAGGATGCAGTTCGCCTCCAGGCCGCTGACCAGCACGAGCGACAGCGGCGTGGCCTGCGGCGCCAGGCGCGCTACCGCCACCGCGCCCAGGGCAAAGAGGCTGGCCAGCACCAGATTCGAGAAGGGACCCGATAGCGATACCGCTGCCTCACTCCAGCGCCGACGCAGACGCGACGGGTTCACCGGCACCGCACCCCAGGCAATCCCGAACAGCACCAGGGCGATCAGCGAGGGCCAGCCCATCAGACGGCGCGGATCCATGGCGCCGTAGCCCAGCCGGACTGCCGTGTCGTCGCCCTGATGGAAGGCCACCCAGGCGTGGACCGTCTCATGCACACAGACCGAGAAGGCCACGATCGTGACCCAGGCCACAAAACGCGCCGGGTCCCTCGACAGAAGCTCGATGAACACGATGTCCTTTCCATGCGTCGCGCGTGTGTGTTCGGGCAACGAGGCCACCGGGCGGCCGTGTTGCCGGGGCCGGCGCCGCCCCGGTGCCGGTCGCCACGACAGGCCCGGAGCGCCCTAAAAAGCGCCGCGGCGACCAACATAGCCCAGCGCCCGGCCGTTTCTACGGCAACGCCCCGTGCGTAGCGCTGCGGCTTGAGAATTGCCCCACTGGTGCTATCCGTAGGGCGTGCCCGCCGGCCGTAGCCTGGTTTGGGTCCTGTTTGTCGTTCAGGTGCAATGGTCTGCAACACACAGAAGGACGGTTGGACCGTGATGAACCAGAGACAACGCCCCTCGCGCTCCTTCACGCTGATCGAACTGCTGGTGGTGATCGCGATCATCGCGATCCTGGCGAGCATGCTGTTGCCGGCTCTGCAGACGGCGCGCGCCAAGGCGCGCCAGGCGAGCTGCATGAACAACCTCAAACAGATCAGCCTGAGCGCTCACCTGTATGGCGATGACTACGACGACTACGGGGCGCCGTGCCGCTGGGCGGCCTACCCGTCGACGATGCAGTACTACTACCAATTCTACCACCCGTACAGCCCGCCGATGTTCTCCAAGCCCGAATACGGCGGCGGCAGTGTCCCCAGCAATGCGATGTGTCCGGGGGCCTTCAATGAGGAGGGCACCCCGGTCGGCGCGGCCGCGACCTGGACCTACGCCGGCAGCCACAACTGGGGCGGCTATGGCCAGAACCAGAACTTCGGCTATCTGACCAGTGCCACCGGTACCCCCGGCAATCCGTGGGCTCGTTTCGGCGGCTTCGAGCGCCCCAGCCAGGTCTTCCACTTCGTGGATTCCTACTACTACCACATCGGGATCTCGTCGAGCTTCTGGCAGGGCGCGGCGCCCTTTGTCTCATGGCGCCACAACAGCGGCGTGAATTTCGCCTTTGTCGATGGGCATGTCGCCTGGCAGAAGCGCTTCATGCCGACGGCGGCCTGGTACAACATGAAGTGATCTGCGCGCCCGTGTTCCGGCAGCGCCGTCCTGAATCCGCCGCGGCTCGAGTGCCTGCACACTCGCGCCGCGGTTTCTTTTTTTGCGGCGATGTTGATTGGCCCGGGGGATGGTGGTAGTATGAGAGCGTCGTGAGTGTCCGCGGTCCGTCAACCTCAAGTGAAGGGGGCACGCCAAGGTCATGAAAGACGCACGTCGACAGAGCAGGTGCTTCACCCTGATCGAGCTCCTGGTGGTGATCGCGATCATCGCCATCCTGGCGAGCA
>JAAYZO010000259.1 GCA_012514865.1 Lentisphaerota bacterium
ATCTGGACCTCTCCGGCCTCTGGGAGTTCGCCTACAGCGTGGCCCTGCCGGAGCCCGTTGGGTCGGCCCTCCCGGCCGGCCTCGATTTTCAGGCGGCCATGCCGGTGCCGGCCTGCTGGGATGACGAGCTGGCCCGCCTGCGCGAATGCCCGTTCTGGAGCCGGGCGCGCTTCAACCCGGACCACCGTCCCCTCGACTACCCGCTGGGCGACAACCCGCCCGATGCCTCGACGCCCTTCCTTCTGGGTGTCGGCTGGTACCGCCGTCGTCTGGAGATCCCGGACGAGTGGTCCGGCTGTCAGGTCCAGCTCCGCCTCGGCGGCGTCCGCCTGGAGGCCTCTGTCTGGCTGAATGGCCGCCACCTGGCACACCACCTCGGGCACTCGACCGCCTTCGTGGTCGACCTCGGGCCGGGGCTGTGCCCGGGCGCGACCAACGAGGTGGTCATCGCCGTGGCCAACACCCGCCGCGACCGCCTCGGCTGTGCCATTCGCGGCTGGAAGGGCCGCAGCGGCGGCATCACCGGCCCGGTCGGGGTGCATGTCGCCGGCGCCGCCGGCCTGCGCGACGCCTTCGTCTGGCAGGCCGCGCCCGGCGGCCCGATCGAGGCCCGCGCCGAGGTCGCCGGCGACCTCGACGGCGGCGACCTGAGCCTGCTCTGCACCATCACCGACCCGGCCGACGGCGCCGTCCTGGCCGAGGGCGCCGCCGAGGTGGCCGGCCTCGAGACGCGCTGGTCCTTCACCCCCGCACGGCCGTTGCCGCTGTGGTCCGACCGCGATCCCCGCCTGGTCGACGTCCGCCTGCAGCTCCTGCGCTACGGCCGACGTCTCGACGAGCGCGCCTGGAAGGGCGGCTTCCGGTCCTTCCAGCGCGACGGCCGACGGCTCCTGCTCAATGGCGAGGCGATCTTCCTGCGCGGCGCCACCGAGCACGCCTACTACCCGGAGACCTGCACCCCGCCCCTCGACAAGGCGTCCTACCGCCACAGCATCGCCCGCCTGCGCGAGATCGGCTTCAACTGGCTGCGCTTCCACCCCTCGGTGCCCTCGGAGCCCTGCCTGCAGGCCGCCGACGAACTCGGCATGCTCATCCAGGTCGAGCCGCCGCTCGGCTTCCAGAAGCCCGAGTGGCTCGACATCCTGCGCGCCTGCCGCAACCACCCGTCGGTGGTGCTCTACTGCGGCGGCAACGAGGAGTGCCTCGACGAGGCCCTCATCGCCCACCTCGCCGACTGCGCTGCCGAGCAGAAGCGCGAGGCGCCGAATGCCCTCTTCAACCCCCAGGAGGCCCTGCGCGGCGTCGAGTACGTCTGGCAGCGCCCCGACCTCGGCGCGGATGCCGTCGAGACGCCCTGGCCGCACAACCCGCGCCGCCTCGCACTCCTGAAGGAGTTCTCGGACTGCTTCGGGCAGTACGCCTGGGGACACCTCAGCTACGCCTGCACGCGCGCCGACGTGCGCCTGCTCGACGAACGCATGGCCCTCTACGAGCGGCCGATCCTCAGCCATGAGAACGGCATCATCGGCAACTACCTCGACCTCGGCCTGGCCTGGCGCTACGAGGGCACCCGCATCGGCACCGGCATGTTCGACTCCCTGCGCCGCAACCTGGCCCAGGCCGGACTCCTCGACCGCGCCGCGCTCTACCACCGAAACTCGTGCTTCTGGGCCCGCGAGGTCCGTAAGCACAACCTCGAGACGGCCCGGCGCTGCCGCTATGTCAATGGCTATGACTTCCTCGGCGGTATCGACTGCCACTGGCACCGCGTCGGCTACACCTGCGGCGTCCTCAACGAGTTCTATGAGGTCAAGCCCGGCGAGACCGCCGACGACATCCGGCGCTACAACGGCGAGAGTGTCCTGCTCATGGCCTGGGACGGCAGCCGCAACCTCGCCGCCGGCACGGCGGTGGCCATACCGGTCCTCTCAGCGGTCTACGGCACGCCGCCCGGACCCGGCTCCCTCGCCTGGATCCTCAGCACCGCCGACGGGCACTGCCTGGCCCAGGGCACCCAGGCCATAGAACGCGTCGAAACCGGCGCCACGGCCCCCCTCGCCACCATCGCCTTCACCACGCCGGACTTCGGGCGGCCGGCGGCGCTGCGCCTGCGGGTCAGCCTGACCACCGCCACACGGCACCTCGACAATGCCTGGAACTTCTGGAGCTGGCCAGCGCCGCTGCAACGCCCCGCCGCCTGCCTGACCACACGCGCCCTCGACGCCGAGGTCATCGGCCGCATCGATGCCGGGGCCACCGTCTGCCTGCTCGGACCCGGGCCGCTGCCGGCCCTGCCGACGTCCTTCCAGCCGGCCTGCGCCGGACGCTCGGTCGGCAACCTGGCGACCGTCATCGCCGACCACCCGCTCACCGCTGAACTGCCCCACGAGGGCTGGTGCGACTGGCAGTTCGCGCCGCTCCTCGAGGGCGGCGCGGCGGTGGTCTTCAGCGACCCGGCGCTGCCCTTCGACCCCCTCATCGAGGTGGTCAGCACCTACAAGACCATCCGCCGGCAGGCCGCGCTGTTCGAGTTCCGCGTCGGCGCCGGGCGACTGCTCTGCTGCACCCTCAATCTCGCCAGCCGCGACCCGGCGGCGCTCTGGCTGCGTCAGGCCCTCAGCCGCTACGCCGACTCGGCCGCCTGCCAGCCGCGCCGGCGCGTCGCCGCCGCGGCCCTGGCCAGCCTGGCCCGCCCCGCCGCGGCAGCCGCCGCCACGACGACCGACCAGGGCTTCGACGCCCGCGCCCAACGCCGGCGCACCCCGTAGACACCGCACCCCCGGAGCACCGATACGCCATGGCCACCGACACGACTCGGCCCATCACACGGTCTGACCTCACCAACGACTTCCTCGCCCTCGGCCTGCGCGCCGGCGACGTCCTTCTGGTCCACAGCTCGCTCTCGGCCATCGGCTTCGTCGAGGGCGGCGCCATGACTGTCGTCGAGGCCATCCTCGAGGTCATCGGGCCGGACGGGACCCTCGTCGCGCCGACCTTCCAGAAGGGCAGCGAGCACGTCCTCGTCCGCACCGGCGTCCGCTTCGACACCCGCACCGCCCCCTCGGAGATGGGCGCCATCAGCGAGGCGGTACGGCGCTGGCCGGGCGCGGTGCGGTCGCTGAGTCCGACCCACAGCCTGGCCGCGCTCGGCCCCGGCGCGGCGGCGCTGCTGGCGGGCCACGAGCAGTGCCGGGTCTCGGTCGGCCACGGCTCGCCCTTCGAGCGCCTCGTCCAGGGCGGCGGGCGCATCCTGCTGCTCGGCGTCGGCCATGGCTCCAACACGACCCTTCACTACGTCGAGAACACCGGCGGCGCCCCGACCGTCTGCCGCGAGTGCTTCGAGCCGGTGGTGATCGACGCCGACGGCCGCGAGCATGTGGTCCCGACGCACCCGCACATGCCGGGCCTGAAGCGCCGCTACGAGCGCGCTGACGAGGTCCTCAACGCCGCCGGCGCCCAGCGTCAGGGCCGCGTCGGCAAGGCCCTCGCCCGCCTCGTCGAGGCCGGCCCCATGGCCGACTGCCTCAACGAACGCCTGCGCCAGGACCCGCTCTTCCTCATCGAGGTCTTCAACCCCTGACGGATAGTCCCCACCCCGGCACGCCGGGTTGGCGATATCGGCTCTTCCGGCAACTGCGTACTTTCTGGCTTGGA
>JAAYZO010000260.1 GCA_012514865.1 Lentisphaerota bacterium
ACATCGCCTTCTTCCTCGACCTGGCGCGCTTCTACCACGCCCGACGCGAGTGGCTCCTCTGGGGCGAAATGCTGGCGCCGGGACGGCTGGAGGTGGCCGAGGTGGCGGTGACCTGCATCACGCGAAGCATCTTCACGCGACCCGAGAGCATCGAGCCGTTCACGGTCAGACGCCCGGCGGTGCTGCACAGCGCCTGGCGTGCCGAGGATGGCCAGGCGGGGATGCTCCTGATCAACTACACCCGTGAGGCCCAGCACGTCGTCATCCGCCGCGACGACGGCCTCCGCTTCGAGCCGTCCGATGGGCTGACCCTGCCGCCGCGCTCGGCCTGCTGGCTGACGGCGCTGGCGGCGGCGCCAGTGTAGGGAACCCCGGGGGCCGGCGAGCCCGGACCTCTGCCATGGAGGAGAGACGCCATGTCGACTGCGACCACGCCGCGACTGCACTGGGACTCTGCCGGCACGCCGCCGGCCTTGCGAGAGCTGCTGCGCGGTCTGGCCGTCGACTATCCGTTCATCGAGCGGCCTTCGGCCGGTGGCGCGGCCGCGCCGGGCCTGGTGCTGCAGGCCGCGCACGACCCCGCTCTGGCCGGCTTCGTCTGCGAGCGCCAGGGCGACTGCGTCCAGTTGCGCTATGGCCGGCTGTCGCACGCGGGCCGGGCCCTCGGCGCGATCCTCGCAGGCCTGCTGCCGGACGGCGCCCGACTGGCCGAGGCGCCGGCCTTCGATACCGTCGGCGTGCTCCTCGACTGCGGCCACAATGCCACCATCCGGCCGGAACACCTGCGCGGCTGGCTGCGCCGCCTGGCCCTCCTCGGCTACACCACCGTCATGCTCTACACCGAGGCCGGCTACAGCCTCCCCGGCGAGCCCTGCTTCGGCTACATGCGCGGCGGCTGGACCGCCGCGGCCCTGCGCGACCTCGACGACTGCGCCGCCGGCCTCGGCCTCGAGCTGGTCGGCAGCATCCAGGCCCTCGGACACCTCGAGCAGGTCCTCAAGTGGACGCCCTACCTCCCGCTGCGGGATACCGAGCACACCCTCCTGGTCGGCGACCCCGGCACCGCCGCCCTGGTCGAGAAGATGGTCGCCTTCTGGGCCGAGACCCTGCGCTCGAGACGACTGCACCTCGGCATGGACGAAACCTACGACCTCGGCCGCGGCCGCGCCCTCGACCGCCATGGTCACCGTTCCGGCCTGGATCTCTATACCGAGCACCTCGGCCTGGTCGCCGACAGTTGCCGCCGCCATGGCCTGCGGCCGATGATATGGTCGGATGTCCTCTTCCGCCTCGCCGGCGCCACCGGGGGCCACTACGACCCCGCCAGCCAAATCCCGGAGGCGGTCCGCGAGGGCCTGCCGAAAGACCTCGACCTGGTCTACTGGGATTACTACAGCGACAGCCCGGAGCACTACCGCGAGCGCATCGAGCGGCACCGCGCCCTGGGCTGCGAGCCCGTGATGGCCTCGGGCGTGTGGACCTGGCCGACCCCCTGGCATGACTGGCGCCGCACCGAGCGCCACGGCGGCGCCTGCATCGAGGCCTGCCGTCAGGCTGGGCTGAAGGAGTTCATGGTGGCGCTGTGGTCCGACGACGGCGCCTTCTGGGAACTCGACTCGGGCCTGGCCGGCCTGGCCTACATCGCCGAGCGCGCCTGGGGCACCGGCGTCGCCGATGACGGCGTCCTGTCGCGGCGCTTCCGAGCCGTCTGCGGCTCGGACCTGGCCGTGCACCGCCTGGCCTCGCGCCTCAACGACCGCCTGACGGCCTGCAGCGTCCTCTGGGATGACCCGCTCTGCGCGATCTACCTCCGGCACGCCTCGCGCGAAGGCACCCAGCCCCTGCGCGAGGCCGCCGCCGAGTACCGCCGCGTCGCCGACGGCCTGGCGCCCCATGGCCACGACCGGGCTGCCGGCGACCTGCACCACGCCCGGCTGGTGGCCCTGGTCATGGCCGCCAAGACGGCCCTGGCGGCACAGCTCTTCGATGCCTACGCTGCCGGCGACCGTCCGGGCCTCGGCGAGGTCCGCGACGCGGTGCCGGACCTGGTGGCGCACCTCGAGGCCCTGGCGCAGTCCTACCGTCGGCTCTGGCTGGAGCGCTGCGAGCCCTTCGGCCTGGAGGTCCTGCAGATTCGCTTTGCTGGCCAGGTCGCGCGCTACCGCGAGCTGGCCGAGCGCCTCGGGGAGTTCCTCGATGGCCGTGTCGAGAGCATCCCCGAGCTGGACGAGGCCCGCAAGGGCACCTGGCTGCCGGCGCGCAGCCTGAGCTACCGCGCCCTGGCCAGCGGCGCCAGGGTCTTCTGAACCGCACGTGGGGGTCGAGCGAGGGCTGAGCCATGTCGACGCCGAGCAACGAGGCCGCGGATGCCGCGGCGGTGATGGCCGTGCAGTCACTGGACCTGGACGCCGCCGGACGGCTTGCCGTGCGCTATGCCGACGGACTGTCCCTGCAGGTCACGCCGGCGGTGCAGGTCGAGGGCGGCGACCAGGCCGGCCCGCTGGCGCTCGCGCCGCC
>JAAYZO010000261.1 GCA_012514865.1 Lentisphaerota bacterium
GCGACGCGCCTGTCGCTCTCGCTGGGGCGTTACGCGACCTTCACCGAACGCCTCGACCACGGCGGCCAGGTCGGGCGCTTCGACTACCTCCTGGGGCAGAGCTGGCGTCGCAGCGATGGCCATCGCAGCCATGCCGACGGCCGTCTGGGCGACGGCTATGGCAGCCTCGGCTACGCCCTGGACGAGCACTGGACGGTTCGCGGCTTCGTCCTGCACACCGACAGCGCCGCCCACGACCCCGGCCCGCGTGGCAACGCCGACGCGCGCGAGGGCCGCTACGAGACCCGCAGCACCCTCGGCACGCTGTCGCTGTCGCACCGCTACGACGAGACCGAGGGCAGTCTCAAGCTCTACGCCAGCCATGGCATCGGCGATTGGTTCGACCAGCCCGACGGCGACGGCGATACGCTCAACACCTGGGACCTCTACGGCATGCGCGCCAGGGAGGCCCTGCACCTCTGGCCCGGCGGCGAGATCCTCCTCGGCCTCGACCTCGACTGGCTGGCGGGTGAGACCGACTTCCGCCCGGTGGGCCAACCGGCCACGGCCTTCGAGCGCGAGACCCTCTGGCTGGCCAGCCCGTCCGCCGCCGTGAGCCACGAGTTCGGCAGCCGCGACCGCCTCAGCCTGACCCCGTCGCTGGGGGTGCGCCACAGCCGCCACAGCGACTTCGAGAGCACCTGGGCCCCCCACGCCGGCCTGGTCCTGGCACACCGCGGCACCGAACTCTACGGCGCCTGGTCACGCGGCGTGAGCTACCCCGGCCTGAACACGGTCGTCTTCCACGAGAACTTCTGGCAGGCCGTGCCGACCAACGACCCCGAGGGCTGGCGCGACCTGGAGCCCGAGCGCCTCGACCACCTCGAAATCGGCCTGCGCCAGGCCCTGCCGCGCGACCTCGAGGTGACCCTCAGCGCCTTCCGTGACGAGGGCCGCAACCGCTACGTCGTGGTCATGCCGCCGCCACCCCCGCCGCACTTCGAGAACATCGCCGAGTATACCACCACCGGCGGCGAGGCGACGCTGACCTGGCAGGCCTCGCGCGACCTGTCCTTCTTCGTCGGCGTCACGCACCTGCGCTCCGATCCCTCGGATCTGCCCTACGCGCCCTCGTGGTCGACTTCGATGGGCTTGACCTGGCAGATGACCGAACGCCTGACGCTCCACCTCGACGCGCAGCGCGTCGGCGGCATGGAGGTCCTCAGCCGCGACCGCACCGCGACCGCCGCCAACCGCCAGAGCGTCAGTGCGCAGACCATCGTCAACGGCAAGCTCGTCTGCGTCCTGAACCAGGCCGAAACCGGCCCGCGCGTGCGCGCCTTCGTCGCCGTGGAGAACCTCACCGACAGCAACTACGAGACCCTCCCCGGCTACCCGATGCCCGGGATCAGCCCGAGTCTGGGTGTGGAGGTGTCCTTCTGATGAGGATGTCGACGACTCCCCCGCGCCTGGCCGCGGCGGTCCTGCTCGCGGCACTGGCCGTCGCCACGGCGGCTGAGCCCCTGCGCCTGGTGGTCAGCACCTCGATGATCGAAGCCGCGGCACGGGCCCTGACGGCCGGACAGGCCGCCGCGCCGGAGGTGGTCCGGCTCCTGCCGCCGGGGTCCTGCCCGGGGCACTTCGACCTCTCGGCCCGCGACCTGGCCCGCGTCGCTGCCGCCGACCTCTTCCTCCGCCATGACTACCAGGCCGCCCTCGCCGAGAAGGTCGCCGGCCTGGCCGGCGGCGGCCCGCGCCAGGTGGCCCTGTCGACACCGGGGTCGCTCCTGGTGCCGGCGCACTTCCTCGACCTGTCCCGCCAGGTCCGCGTCGCCCTCGCCGCCGGGCCGGCCGACGCCGCGGCCCTGAGTGCCGCCTGGACGCGGCTCGGAGAGGAGTCCGCGGCCCTGACCGCCGAGGCCCGCCGCCAGGCCGAGCCCTGGCAGGGCCTAGCCGTCGTCGCCAGCGTCCAGCAGCGCGAGTTCTGCGAATGGCTCGGCCTGCGCGTCGTCGGCGCCCTGCCCCGCGCCGAGGACCTCGCTCCGCGCGACCTGGCGGCCCTGCAGCGCAGCGGCGCCCGGGCGGTCGTCGGGAACCTCCAGAGCGACGCCCGGCCGGCACGCGCCCTCGGCGAACGCCTGCATCTCCCGGTGGCCATCCTCAGCAACTTCCCCGACAGCGCCGACGGCGGCCGCGAGGCCTACACGCGGCTTCTTCGAAGCAACCTCCAGGAACTCCAGCGCGCATGCCAGAGCCCATCGCCGAACTGACGGCCGTCGAAGCCGCCTACCGCGGCCGGCGCGTGCTCGGGCCGCTGACCCTGACCATCCGCCCGGGTGACGTCGTCGGCGTGGTCGGCCCCAACGGCGCCGGCAAGAGCACCCTCCTGCGGCTCCTGGCGGGCCTGCAGCGCCCGAGCCGCGGGCAGCTCCGACTCTTCGGGCAGAGCCCGGGAGAGTCCTGGACGATGCCGTGGCGGATGCCCGCCTGGCGGCGCCGTATCGGCATCCTCCTGCAGCACCATGAGTACAGCACCGAGGTGCCCCTGACCGTCCGCGACGTGGTCGACTTCGGCACCCTCGGCATGGCCTCCACCGGGCACCGCGCGCGCCGCCTCGAGGCCGCCTGGCGCCGCGACGAGGCCCTCCGCCACCTCGGCCTTGAGGGCCTCGCCGACCGCCTCTACCGCGAGCTCTCCGGCGGCGAACGCCAGAAGACGCAGATGGCACGCCTCCTGGCCCAGGGCGCCGAGATGATCCTCCTCGACGAGCCCGCCGCCGGCCTCGACGTCGAGTGGCGGGAGCGCGTGACGCGCCTGGTCGCGGCCCTGCAGCGCGACCACCACCGAACCGTGGTCATGGTCACCCACGAGGCCGACCGCCTGCCGGAGAACTGCTCCACCGTCGTGCTTATGCCACCCGGCCGGACGCCGCGCGTCGGCACGCCCGAGGCGCTCCTCCAGGCCGAGCCCCTCAGCGCGGCCTACGGCTGCCGCGTCGAGGTCGTCCGCCAGGGCCGACGGGTGCTGGCCTTCGCCCCCATGACGGAGGACACCCCGTGAGCCTCCTGGCGACCTTCGCGCTGATCGGCACCGCCGCCCTCCTGGCCGGGTGGTCCTGCGGGCTCCTCGGCTGCCTCCTGGTCGGCATGCGCCTGCCCTTCCTGGCGGTCTGCACCGCCCACGCCGCCCTGGCCGGGGCCGTCCTCGGCCCCTGGCTGGGCCTGCCGCCGACCGCCGGCGCCCTCGCCGGCGCCCTCCTGGCGGCGCTGGCCCTCGGCGTCATCCTGCGCCATCGCGATATCGATGCCAATGGCGCCCTCGGCGTCGTCTTCTCGCTGACCATGGCCCTGGCCTTCCTCGGCATCGGCCTCAGCCGCGGCGCCAAGGCCGACGCGCTCGGGCTGCTCTGGGGAAGCCTGCTGTTCGTCAACCCCCGACAGGTCGTCGTCCTGGCCGCCATCACGGCCCTGCTGACCGCCTTCGTCGTCGCCCTCGCCCGGCCGCTGAAGCTCCTCCTGTTCAGCCGTGCCCTGGCCGCGACTCTCCTGCCGGAGGCCGTCCTGTTCACGGCCGTCCTGGTCTTAGGTGCCGGGGTGACGGCCGTCTGCCTGGACATGGTCGGCGGCCTGATGGTCTACAGCCTGATCTGCAACCCGGCCGTGGCTGCCTTCCGACTCTGCCGCAGCGTCCGCGCCAGCCTGCTGACCGGCGCCCTCCTCGGCGCGGGCAGCGCCCTCGGCGGCCTCGGCGCCGCCTATGCCTGGGACCTCCCCGTCGGCGCCGCCATCGTGGTCGTCTCCAGCCTGGTGGCCCTGGCCGGCTGCCTGGGCCGCCGCGACGCCACCGGGCTGACAGCGCCATCGACCGACCCTCACGATGAAAGGCCCTCGCCATGACCGCCCCCACCGGCAGCACCGCCGACGCCAAGGATTACTTCAACCGCCTCGCCGACACCGGCATCTGGCAGGACTTCGACGCCGAGGAAGACGCGCGCCTCGAGGCCCATCGCCAGCGCTGGTCGATCCGCCCGGGCCAGGCCGTCCTCGAGCCGGGCTGCGGCGCCGGCCGCCTCACGGCACGCCTGGCCGAGTGGGTCGGCCCGAACGGCCGCGTCATCGCCTGCGACCCGGCCGAGGCCATGATCGCGCGGGCCGCCGCACGCGGCCTGCCGGCACACGTGACCCTCGCCGCCAAGGCCCTCCTCGACCTCGACCTCGCCGAGGCCGCCCTCGACCGCGTCATCTGCTTCCATGTCTGGCCGCACTTCCACGACCCGACCGCGGTCCTGCGGCATGTCGTGCCCGCCCTGCGGCCCGACGGCGAGCTGTGGATCTCGCACCTGAAGAGCAGCGGCGCCATCAACCACATCCACCGCAACGGCCCGCCCGAAATCCAACGGCACCACCTGCCTGACCTGGAACGCCTCCGCGCTGACCTGACCGCCGCCGGGCTGGCCGTCCTCGAGGCCCACGACGGCGACGACGGCTTCTGGGTCGGCGCCCGCCGACCCGCA
>JAAYZO010000262.1 GCA_012514865.1 Lentisphaerota bacterium
GTCGAGGCCTGGGGCACGAGCAACGTCATGACGAAGGTCCAGGCCGCGGTCGGCCTGGTGCAGCTCCGCAAGCTCGACTCGTTCATCGGCGCCCGGCGCCGCCTGGCCAAGGCGCGCACCGCCATGCTGGCGGGCGTCCCCGAGATCATCACGCCGCATGAGCCGGCCGACTGCGAGCACAGCTACTACCTCTATACCTGCCTCGTCCCCGAGGCCTGGGCCGGCGCCCGCCGCGACCGCCTCATGCAGATGCTCCAGGACGACTTCGCCATCGGCAGCGTCATCGCCAACCGCCCGGTGTACCTCGGCCGCAAGATGCTCGCCGAGCACACCAAGGGCCAGCGCTGCCCGATCTCGGAGGCGGTCACCGACCGGCTCTTCTGCGTGTCACTGCACCCGGCCATGAGCGACGAGCTGAACCGCTACATCGCGGCCGCGATGATCCGCTGCGTCGAGCGCCTGCGCCAGGAGTGACCCGCGGCGAAGCACACGAGCGCAGCCGTGTGTGAGGATGACGCCCCGCGACGGCCAGAGGCTGTCGCGGGGCGTCTTGTGCGGATCTTCCTCCACTGGCAGGTAACGGCCAGTGGAGGAAGATCCGTCAGAGCGCCAGGATCTGCTCGTGGCTGTCGATCAGGCTGACGTCGTGACGCTCGATGACCTCGTAGTGGGCGTTGACCTCCGGCAGCCAGTCCAGCACGAAGCGCTCGGCGACGACGGCGCGGGCGCGGTCGCGGGTGGCGTCGCGCAGGAGCAGGTAGCTGACCAGGACGATCGTCTCCATGCGGCAGAGCGGCCGGGCCATGAGATCGAAGTAGTCCGCGTCCTTGCGTTCCTCGACCATACGCACGGCCCGCTGGAGCTTCTCACGCGCCACATCGACGGCGCTGGCGAGGCGGCGCAGCTTGCCCTCGTAGGGAATCTGGCTGAGTTCGGCCATCATCGGCTCGAGGAGGCGCAGCATGACGCCGCCGATGCCGGCGACGTACTGCAACTGCGTGGTGCCCTCGTAGATATTGGTGATACGGGCGTCGCGGTAGAGCCGTTCGGCGGGGAAGTCCTTCATGTAGCCGGTGCCGCCATGGATCTGGATGGTGTCGTAGGCGACGCTGTTGGCCAGTTCGGTGCAGAAGGCCTTGGCCAGCGGCGTCATCTCGGCGGCGATGCGGGTGGAGCTCTTCTCGAGCTGGCGCAGCTCGGCGCTGGGGTTCTCGGTGTGGTTGAGGAGTTCCTCGTAGGAGTCGCGGCGGTCGACCATCTTGGTGGTCTCGTAGAGCAGCGCCCGTGCGGCCATGATGGCGACCTTGTTGCGCACGAGGATCTCGTAGACCGGCGGCATCTTCCCGATCGCCCGGCCGAACTGCTCGCGGGCCTGGGCGTACTTGTAGCCCTCGCGCCAGGCCGCCTCGGCGATGCCGAGGGCCTGGGCGCTGATGGCGACGCGGGCGCCGTTCATCAACGACATGACATAGCGCGTCAGGCCGCGCCGGCGCGCCCCGACCAACTGCGCCGGAACGCGGTTGAACTGCAGCTCGCAGTTCGGCGAGCCGTGGATGCCCAGCTTGTTCTCAATACGGCGTACCACCAGCTCCGGGCAACGCTCACAGACGAACATCGACAGGCCGCGGCCGTCACGCGTGCCCTCCTCGGAGCGCGCCAGCACCAGCAGCACCTTGGCACAGCCGTTGGTGATGAAGCGCTTCATGCCGCTGAGGTACCACTGGCCGGTGCCCTCATCGAGGTGCGCCTTCAACTGCACCGCCTGCAGGTCGCTGCCGGCCTCGGGCTCGGTCAGCGCCATGGCGCCGTCAACCTCGCCTGACGCGAATTTCGGCAGGAAGTACGCCTTCTGGGCCTCGTCGCCAAAACGACAGATCGTCTCGGCGATGTCCTGCAGGCCGAAGAGATTCTGCAGACTGGCGTCGGCACGCGAGACCATCTCGGTCATCATCGCGTACACGGTCGACGGGCAGTTCAGACCGCCGTAACGCCGCGGCAGCATCACGCCCATGAGCTGCGCCAGGCCCAGATCACGGAGATTCTCGACGGTGCCGGCGGCGTAGTGGACGGTGCCCTTCACGAGGCGGGCGCCCTCCTCGTCGACGGCCGCAGCGCGCGGCGCGATGGTTCCGCCGCTGAGGGCGCCGACCATCTCCAGGACGCGGTCGTAGCTGTCCAGGGCATCGGCGAAATCGGCCGGTGCCTCCGGGAACTCGGCGGCCTGGGCGTAGTCCTGCTCGCGCATCCGCACGACCTCCTCCAGGTCGAGGGTCTGCAGCCGGAAGCGGATATCGGGATTGTCGCGGTAGAAGTTGTCAGCCATCACTCGCTCCTTGACGTCGGCGCCGGACCGGGGCAGCCCCGGACTGCGGCCAGCCGCACTCAGACGCGCGCCTTGCAGGCCTTGATCATCTTGGGAATGACCACATTCAGGTCGCCGACGATGCCATAGTCCGCGATGCTGAAGATGGGGGCGTCGGCATCGCTGTTGATGGCGATGATCTTGGCGCTCTCGCTCATCCCGGCGCGGTGCTGCACCGAGCCGCTGATGCCGACCGCGATGTAGAGTCGCGGCCGCACCGTGACGCCGGTCTGGCCGACCTGGTGGTCGTGGTCGATCCAGCCGGCATCGACGGCGGCGCGCGAGGCCCCCACCGCCGCCCCGATGGTCTCGGCCAACTGCGTCACCAGACGGAAGTTCTCCTTGCTGCCGACGCCGTAGCCGCCCGACACGATGATCTGCGCGCCCTTGAGGTTGACCTCGCTGCTCTGGCGGTGCCGCTCGATCAGGGTCACGGCCAGATCCGCCTCGGTGAGGTCCACGGCGACCTGGCTGACGCTGCCCTTGCGGCCCGCCTGAGGCGGCGTCAGGGCCATCACGCCCTCACGGACGGTGACCATCTGCGGGTCCTGCCAACTGTTGACAATCGTCGCGATGATGTTGCCGCCGAAGGCCGGGCGGATCTGCATGAGCTTGTTCTTCAGGACGCGCCGGGTGGCCTTGTCCTCGAAGTCGTCGATGCGCAGCGCCGTGCAGTCGGCCGTCAGGCCGGCACGCAGATGCGAGGCCACACGCGGCGCCAGCGAACGGCCGACATGCGTGGCACCGAACAGGACGATGTTCGGACGGTGCGCCTCAATCAGGCCCACGAGGACCTTCTGATACGGCACCGCCGAGAAGTGCTCCAGCGCCGGATGGTCGGCCACGTAGACGTGGTCGCAGCCATGCGCATGCAGGGTGCCGACCAGCTCCGGCGCGATGCCGGCGCCGCAGACGACGCCCTCGGTGCGCACGCCGAGCTGGCGGGCCAGGTCGGCACCCTTACAGACGAGTTCGAGACTGACATCGGCGAGTTTGCCGCCGTCCTGCTCGATGTAGATCCACACGGGACCGATCGTGTCGTTGCTCATGGTCGAAAGGGCCCCCTCAGCTCAAAATGTGGTCGGCAATCAGTTCGTGGACAAGGCCCTGGATCCCCTCGTCGGTCGGGGGGATGTCCTTGTAGCTTCCGCCGGTCAGCACCACGCTCTCGATCTGCTTGACCTTGGTCGGCGAGCCGGCCAGACCGAAGTGCTCCGGGCTCTCGCCCAGGTCATCGACGCCCCACTCGTGGATCCACAGGCCCTGCCGGCGCAGACGCTGCTCCTCGGCCGCGAGCTGGTTGGCATCCTCGTAGACGCGGTCGCCGGAACGCGCCGCCAGCTCGGAACGGGTCACCGCACGCTTGTACTGCATCAGACGACGCGCCCCCACCGGACGCGGCGTGTTCGCACTCGAGACCACCGTCAGCAACAGCGGCAACGGCGCTTCGACCACCTCGTGACCGCCGTCAATCAGGCTGCGGACACGGATGCGACCCTCGCGCACCCACTCGATCGACTCGGCATAGGTGACCTGCGCCATACCCAGCTTCTCCGCCACCTGCGGGCCGACCTGCGCCGTGTCGCCATCGATCGCCTGCCGGCCGCACAGAATCAGGTCGACCGAGCCGACCTTGCGCACGGCACACGACAGCGCGTAGCTCGTCGCCAGGGTGTCGGCCCCCGCAAAACGGCGGTCCGTCAGGAGGATGGTCTCGTCGGCACCCATGTACAGGGCCTGACGCAGGATCGCGGCCGCCGAGGGCGGGCCCATGGTGCACACCAACACCCGCCCGCCAACGCGCTCGCGCAGCTCGAGGGCCATCTCCAGGGCGTTCAGGTCCTCGGGATTGAAGATGGCCGGCAACGCCGCACGATTTACCGTGCCGTCGTCTTTCATCGCCTGGCCGGTGATGTTGGCGGTGTCCGGCACCTGTTTGGCGAAAACTAGGGTCGTGAGGCTCACGCGCATGCTCCTTATGCTTCCAAGACCTCGGAGCGCCGCGCCGGAGATCCTCGTCGAAC
>JAAYZO010000263.1 GCA_012514865.1 Lentisphaerota bacterium
CATACGGCCCTCTTCGCCCTCGCCGCGGTCATGCTGACACTCGGCTGGTGGCGCTACGGCCGGGTCAGGCCGGACGATGTGCACACGACCCGGTCCGTCCTCTGGCGGGCCGTCGGTCGCAGCGGCGGCGGGAGTGGACGGCAACGACGCTGACGCGCGTCGGGGGAGTCGGCAGTCGGTAGTCCGCAGTCCCTCCGGGCGCTTCATCGCGACCCGCACGGCTTCCCGGCGCGTCTTCCCGGGCCGGGGGGCCGTCAGTAGCCCCGCATGTAGATCGGAATCGAGTGAAGCCGGAGGATGTTCTGCTCCCTGCTCACGTGGCCCTCGGCCCAGAGCACGTTGGCGCCATGGTTGTGGCGCGGGAAGATGTACCGGTTCGCGACCGTGCGGTGGATCAGATAGGCGGCATAGCCGTCCTCGGAGGCGTGTCCGCTGTCGGCCACCGCGACGAGTTCGTGGAGTTTCCCGAAGACGCTGATCTTGAAGGGCTTTCCGTTGATCAGGTCGTTGAGGCCTTGGTAGTAGTTGTAGCCGTAGGACGGCTCGTAGGGGCCGGTACCGTAATCGAGGGTATCGCTCGGGCACCTGAAGACCGGGGCAAACTCCGGGTTCGTCGTCGCGTGATAGGGCGCCGCGCCCAGGTACTGCGTCAAGGCGTAGCCGTGCCAGGAGCCCGTAGCGGCGTAGTAGTAGTACGGAAAGTGCTCGTCGTTGTCATCGACGTAGAGCTGCACGGCGGTGCCGATCTGCTTGAGGTTGCTGACGCAACTGATGCGGCGCCCGTTCTCCCGGGCCTGGGCAAGAGCCGGCAGGAGCATGGCGGCGAGAATGGCGATGATCGCGATGACCACCAGCAGCTCGATCAGCGTGAAGCACGCCGACCGACTCCGGCAGCGGCCGCGGCGGGCCGCGGCGGGTCGCCGCGAGCCTCGCCCCGGCATGGAGGCACTTCCTGGCCTTGACGTCGTCCTGTCGAGCATGTGCGCGCCCTCCGGGTTGCGGCCTCTGTATGACCCCCATGGAACACTCTCGCGGCCGGTCTCAACGGCCACCGGCCGTCGTCAGCAGCTGGCTCTGAGCAGGAACTGGGCAGGAAGCACGGTCTGCCGAGGAATCGGCACCCCGTGCAGAAGGTTCTCGATCAGCAGTCGGGTGGCCGTGGCTCCAAGCTCCCGGCGGGGGGCGGCAACACTGGAGAGCCGTCCCTCGGCACAGCGGAGCGTGCTGTTGTCGAAGCCGACCACGGCGAGGTCCGCCGGGACGCGCAGTCCGAGATATTCCGCCTCGGTGATGAGGATGCTGGCCAGGTCGTCGTTGGCGCACAGCACGGCCGTGAACGGCAGGGCCTTGCCCTTCGTCTCCAGCCATCGCCGCAGGGCCATGCGGTCCGGGACACAGACCACCTGCTCGGATGGAGACGACGGCGGCGGCCCGACCACGTCGAAGTAGCCCTGGAAACGCACGTTCTCCGAAGTCGCGACGATGGGATAGGGCGCCATGAGACCCACCCGCCGGTGACCGCGCGACACGAGCCAACGGACGGCCTCGCGCACGCCCGAACGCCCGTCCACCGTCACTTCGGGAACGACGGGCTCCGCCATCGGATCGCGGGTGGTCGCCACCACGGCGGGGATGCCCTCGGCCCGCGCCAGGTCGAGAGCCCGCTCAAATCCCGCCCGGCCGAAAAAGAGAACACCGTCCGCCCGACCCTGCTGGACCGTCCGCAGGACGGCCGTCGGGAAGTCCATCCCCCGAATCGGCGACAGCTTGATGTCAAAGCCGCGACTCTCGGCTGCCTCCAGGATCGCGCTGAACGTGTCCCAGAAGAGCTCACCCGCGCTTTCGCGAAAATCGGGATTGCCCTCCCGTCCAAACACGGATGGCGGCATCAGCACGCAGAGGGTGTCGGTGCAGCCGCGTGTGAGACGGCGCGCGAAACGGTTGGCCTGCAGATTCTGGCGGGCGGCGATGCGGCGGACCCGATCCACCGTCTCCGGACGCAGGAGTGCGGCGCGCACCGGGTCGAGTGCCCGGGAGACCGTGGCGATGGAAACGCCGGCTTCAGCGGCCACGTCCTTCAGTGCGGTCTTGGTGTCCTGGTTCACCTTCAGCCCGTCCAGCAACCGACGCACGCGCGCTGCAAACGTTTGCAGTAACACTATGCCGCCTCGGATGGGTTGTCAAGAAGACGCCGGAAGCGCAAGGGACCGGCCAGTCGAGTTCGGGCGGTGGCGCGCGGCGATGGCCGCGGCGCCTGTCCGCCGGCGCTCATCCAGGCCGCGCGCCGCGCGTGAGGACACGCGCCGCCACAGCCGCGAACGCGTTCACGAGCCGGGATGGCGTCGGCAGCACCACAGCGCGATGGCTCATACGAGACGAGGCGCCGAAAGGAACACCGCGCCTGCGGCGGCGGGAGTGGCGGGAGTGGACGAGGTGGACAGAGTGGACGGCGACGCCGCCGACGCGCGGCGGCGGGGCCCGTGTCGGGAGTGCGCACCGCCGCCGTCGTGGTGGCCGCCGCGGACGCCCCCGAGGCGGTAAAGCAGGCGGCCGACGTCGTCTGCGCCGGCCAGGACGACCACCTGGCCATCAACGCCGCCATCGCCGGCCTTCCGGCCAACGGCGGACGCGTCCATCTGACCGGCGGATCGTACGCCATCGGCGCCGTGGCCGGGACCTTCGGCGGCGTCATCATCGACCGCAGCAATGTCCTGCTGACAGGCGAAGGCAGTGCCACCCGGCTGCGGCTGCAGGACGGCCTCACCGACTGCAACGTGATCTGGATCCGCGGCGACATCGAGGACATCGGCGTCCGCGACCTCTTCATTGACGGCAACGCCAGGAACCAGGTGCCGTGGGTGCGGGAGCGTTCCCAGTGGAACGGCAACAACGGCATCAAGATCATCAACCCGGCGGGGGGCACCGACAGCGCCGGGCGCTACGACGTCACACCCCGCAACGTCAGGGTGGCGAACTGTCACATTGTCGACTGCGTGCTCATGGCGGTCATGGCGCACGGCACGGCCGTCGAGGTCCGGGACTGCTACTTCACCGGCAGCTTCGGCAGCCATGTCATCGAGCTGCTCGGCCACTCCGGTCGGGTCGAGGGCTGCACCCTGCGGGTCAAGGACGGCGACTCGGTCGGTTTCGGCTTCTCCACCGACCGGGCGTACCACTACCACATCGTGAACAACAAGATCTTCGTCGAGGCCGGCGGCACCATCCGCGGGCACCCCATCAACAACTGGCCGCCGAAGCTCTCCGGCCGCGAGACGGCCGTCGGGTATGAGTTCCACGGGATCATCGCGGGGAATATCCTGATCAACAACGGCAGCACCGGCTACGTCCGGCTGGACGGCTATATGGATGTCGTGCAGGGCAACATCTTCCGCGGCGTGCCCGTGGTGATCGGCTGCCCCAGCGGCGGCATGGGCGTCACCTTCGACCGCAACCTGCTGATCAACAGCTCCCTGGAGATCCGGAGCCCGCACCGCGATCCGGAGAGCCGCATCCTGATCGACGGCAACCAGTTCTTCAACTCCAGCGTCACCCACACCGACGGCATCGTCGTCTGGGGAAGGAACCCCGGCTATGTCACCGAGAACGCCGGCACGGCCGTCGTCGCTGCCGACCAGACTGCGGTGGTGGTGGAGCACGGCCTGGTCGCTGTGCCGGCGGCCGTGCAGCTCACCCCGGGGAACAGCCTCGGGGCCGCCGGCAGGTACTGGGTCGAGGAGCTGACGCCGCGACAGTTCACCATCCGCGTCGACGTCCCGCCAGGCGCGCCCACGGCGCGCTTCCACTGGCAGGCCGTCACCACCGGGACCCAGACGATGGGCGCCGCCGTGAAGTAGCGCCGGGCAACGGCGTTCGCTCTCCCGAGGGTCGGGTGTCGGGGGGATGAGTTCGGAGTTCGGAGTTCGGAGTTCGCCCTCGGGCCTCGGGTTTCGGGCCTTGGGCGTTTGACGTTGAGCGTTCAGCGTTGAGCGTTCAGCGAGGGTCGGGTGTCGGGGTGTCGAGGGTTCAGCGTTGGACGTTGGGCGTTCGGCGTTGAGCGTTCCCACCGTCCGTGTCCCCCGCGCCACCCGTACGTGCTGCCTTGCCCGCTGGCAATCATTGCCGGCGGTTCGCGAGCGCTCGTTTCGTCAGGCAGGTCAGGGGGCACAGACCGTCGGGATAGCGGGTGCCTGCTTACTAATCGTCTCGGAGTTGTCTGGACCGCAGTACACGACCGGTGACCTCGGCAACCATCCCAATTGCGGTGCGACGCATGTCAACCGTCCGCCGGGGCGCGTTCTCCAGGCCAGCGTCGGTGCTTGTCCGATTCATCGACGAAGCGTTTCGCAGGAAGAGGGAATTGAACCACGAAAGGCACGAAAAGCACGAACTGGAGGACATTCGGAGAGGTGAGAGCGGCAAGACAGTCCGGCAGGCGCCCATCGCCGTTCGCG
>JAAYZO010000264.1 GCA_012514865.1 Lentisphaerota bacterium
AGGGGATGGACTACCGCGGCGTCATCTATGCCGGCATCATGGTCACCGCGCAGGGCCCGAAGGTCCTCGAGTTCAACGTCCGTTTCGGCGACCCGGAGACCCAGGCGGTGCTGATGCGCCTCGACAGCGACCTCGCGGAGGCCCTCGTCGCGACAGCCGAGGGCAAGCTCCAGGGCGTCGAGCTGGCCTGGAGCAACGACCCGGCGGTCTGTGTGGTCATGGCGGCGGGCGGTTACCCGGGCACCTACGCCAAGGGCGCCGTCATCGGCGGCCTCGAGGCGGCCGCGGCAACCGGCGCTGTCGTCTTCCACGCCGGCGTCAGCCGCAACAGCGACGGCCAGCTCGTGACCCAGGGGGGACGAGTCCTGGGCGTCACCGCCCGCGGCGTAACCCTGCAGGACGCGGTCGCCAAGGCCTACCGCGCCGTCGACTGCATCCACTGGGCCGGGGCCTACTGCCGGCGGGATATCGCGGCCAAGGCCTTTCGCCGATAGGGTGATTTTGGATCGCGCCCGCGCGCGGGCGCGCGACGCCACCCCCACCGAAGCACCGCCACCGGCGCGTAAGTCCACGGCGCCGTCCGTGGACCCCCCGGGCGCCGTGGACGGCGCCCGGGAGAGGATGCCGAGCCCACGACGCTCGGCGCTCCCAGGGGAGGCGGCTCGAGACAGCCGCCGCTGCACCGGGGCCACCGGCGTGGAACGCCGGATATGGCACAACGACATATCGCTCGGTGCGCCTTACCCGTCAGAGTCCCGGCCTTGGCCGGAAGTGCGCCGCGTGCCTTCAGGCCGCGGCGGCATCCGGAGTTGCGCCAGGCTGAGGCCACGACGCGCGTATCCGCGTCAACGCGACACCCTGGTCCAGAGGCTCGTATGAGACTTCGCGTCGCTGTGCTGTCGATGCCGTTGCGGCTCGTGGACGCGTTCGCGTCTGTGGACACTCGCGCTCCAGCAGACGTGACGATCGATGGTTCGCTCTGCTATACCTGGCGTTCTGCGCCGGCGACGGCGCTGTAGCCTTAACACTCCGCGAGGCTCCATACGCCCCCCCCGGCGGTTCGCGCCGAATCGTGCAGGGTGGAGCATCGTTTGCGAGGCCGTCAGCCTACTGCCGCCCAGAAAGGGCATCATTCATCAGCCCAGGGCAACGCCCTGGGAGACCCGCCGTTCCGCACGGCAGGCTGAAAGTCTGCGACAGACCCCTTCGCCCCAGCCCTGCGGTCTTTCCCACGGGCGTGGTCGTCAGCGCGGCTTTCTCGCCCCGCCGGCGGGATCAGCGCCGCGGGCGGCCCTCGTTGCGGCGCTCGAGCATCGACTTCCAAGGCTCGTTCAGCACCGTCGCAGAGTCCTTCTCAAGCTTCTCGTAGAACTCCTGGACGACGGCCGAGCGCTTGCTCCAGCTCGCCATGCTCTCGAAGCGCTCGCGCTCCTCCTCGAAGCGCTCGGCCGAGGGCAGCGTCCGTGACACCAGGTAGACGACCGAGGCGCCCTGGCCATGCTCCATGGGGTCGAGGAGGGTCCCGGGAGCGACGCTCGACAGCGTCTTCAGGAGGGCTCGGGCGTCAGGAATGCTGGTCGGGGGCTGGTTACGGGTGAACGGCTCGGTGGTGTTGAACTCGACGCCGTCGAGTGCCTTGACGGCCTCCTCGAAGGCCTTGCCGGCCTTGAGGGCCTCGGCCAGGGTCGCATGGGCAGCAGCAGCGCGCTGCCGAGCCGCGGCGGCGGCGCGCGTGCGGCGGGCCTTGCCGCGCAGGCGTTCGACGAGGTTGTCGTTGCCATCGAGCGTGGGCAGCTCGCCGGGCTTGGTCTCCTGCCAGCAGGCCACAAAGACCTCTCGGCGGCCCTTGACGCTGCCGCTGCAGGGATTCTCCGCCTCGAGTGCAAAGGCGGCCCGGGCGAGTTCGGGCTCGAAGCCGAAGGGCGCAATCATACCCCCCTCGCCGAAGAAGCTCGACTCGCGCACCTCGAGCGCCTGCGCCCCGGCCACTTTGCTGAAGATGTCGGCCGCCACGGCGGCGCTGCCTTCGGCCTTGTCCAGTTCCGCTTCGAAGGCGTCCGTGAAGGCATCGGCCGCCTCGATGGCCAGGTCCATGCTGATCTGCTCGAGGAGGGTCCGGCGGATCTCGGCCTCGGCGTCCTTCAGGCTCTTGCCGGAACGGCGTTCCTCAACCTTGACCACCGCCAGAGCCCCAGGGATCTCGAGGATGTCACTGACCTGCCCGGGCTCGAGACTGAACAGGGCCGCGTCCAGGGCCGGCGGGCGCTGACCGCGGGTTACAAAGCCGAGGTCGCCGCCCTGGTCCTTGCTGGCCGGGTCCTCGGACAGCGCCTTGGCGATGTCGGCGAAGGCCTCACCGGCACGGAGGCGCTCGAGCGCCTGGGCCAGAATGGCACGCTTGGCGGTGCGCTGCGCCTCATCGGCGTCGGGCGCCACCGCGACCTGAATCAGACGAGCCCGGCTCTCTTCCTTCTGGAACTGCTCGGGGTGCTCCTCGAAGTAGGCCTGGACCTGAGCCTCGGAAATCTCGACGGCCTTGCCGAACTCGGCCGGCCGGAAGACCACCGCGCGGATCTTCTTCTGGAGAGGCATGAAGTACGGCGACACGTCCTCCAGGACCGCCGTGCGGAAGGCCTCCTGGCGGCGCTCCTTCTCCTCGGCGGCGAGGCCGCTCTCCTTGGCGAGCTGCTCCTCGAACCAGGGCAGGAGTTCCATGGCGGTGGCGCGGCCTTTGAGGGCCTCGCGATGGATCTCGACCTTCTCGGTGTAGTAGGCCTTACCCTCGGCCGCCAGGATGGCATCGCGGACCTGCTTGGTCGTGGCGTCGTCAAGCTCGGCAGGCTCGGCACCGGGAATGGTCTCGAGCCAGCAGACGACGAAGTAGCTTCCCGCGTCGTAGATCGGCGGATCGGCGAGCGGCTTCTCGAGGGTCAGCGCGTAGGCCTGCCGCTGCAGGTTCGGGTACTTGCCGATCTGCGGGATGACGCCCTCGGCCAGGAAGGGCCCGGAGTCCTTGACCGCCACGCCGGCCTCGGCGCAGGCCTGGCTCATGGCCTCAGCGAGGGCCTTGGCATCGCCGCCGGGAACCGCCTTCCTGAGGCGGTCGACCATGGCCTGCGCGGCCTCGCCGGCCAGGGTGCGGCCCTTCTGACGCTGCAGCGTTAGCTCGATCTCGGCCTTGGCCTGCTCGAGGGTCTTGTCTTTGAACGACGTTTCCTTGAGGCGCGTGTAGAACTCCTCGATCTCCTTGGCCGTGACCGTCGCCTTGTCCTTGAAGTCGTCACTGCCGAACTGCGCCACGCGTACCCGGCGGCTGTCCGGCAGGCGCATCTCGGCGCGGTGGGCGGCGAAGTAGGCCTGGACCTCGTCGGGGCTGGGCGTGCCGTCCTTCTCGACGTCGCCGCGCAGCACCGCCGCGCTGACGACGAACTCTTCGTTGGCCGCGTCGAACAGATCCCGCGCCTCTGAGGGCGCGACATGCACACCGGCCTGGATGTCGTTCTCAAGACGATTCACGATGATGCTCTGGCGCAGGGCCTCGTCGAAGTCGGCGCCATCGTAGCCGTTGCGGTAAAGCACCGCGTCCTGGAAGCCCTGGAAGAGCTCGCGGTCGAAGGCGCCGTCGCGCTGGAAGTAGCGCCGGATGAGGTCCTCCAGCTCGCTCTGGCTGACCGCGCCCATGCCGCGCGCCTCGGCCTCGTGCAGGAGGCGCATCCGCCGCAGGGTCTCGTCGACCAGCGCCCCGGCCTGGTCGCTGTCCTGACTCATGAACTGGCCGCTGCGCATGTACTGCATCAGGTCGGTCAGGCGCACCTGGCGAGTGAACTCCTTGCCCGAGAGGCGCCGGCCATAGAGCGAACCGGCGGTGCGGCCGCCGCGGTCGCCGCGACCCATCAGGTCACTCAGGCTCCCCGGCGTTACAAAGACCACGAACGACAGACTGATGATGATGCCCAGGCCAAGGTACAGAATCCGGCTGTGACGCGCGAAGAAGCGGTTGAACCGTGAGATGAACATGCGTACGACCTTTCACTCCTGTCCTGGCCCGCGGAAAGACCGGATAACATACCGGCAGCGTAACGATTGGCAAGAGGGTGCCTGCGGCGGTCGCCGCTGATCCTGGCGTTCCCACCCTGTCCCCGTGGAACCGGCCTGTGGCCGGCCGCCCCCCGCCGCCGACGGCCGTGACGAACACCCTCCAGAGGGGGGCCTTGCGCCGGGCGCCGAGCGCCGAGCGCCCGGCGGCGGCGTCCCCGCGAGACCTCAGGCCCGCAGGCGCGCCATCGCGGCGGCGACGCCGTCAGGCGCCCCGAAGACGCTGCTGCCCGCCACCAGCAGCTCACAGCCCGCGGCGCGCGCCACCGGCGCGGTGGTGCCGCTGATGCCGCCATCGACCTCGAGGTGGATCGGCCGGCCGGCGGCCGCTATCAGATCGCGGATGCGCCGCACCTTCGGCATCTGGTCAGCCATGAAGGACTGGCCGCCGAAGCCCGGCTCGACCGTCATCACCAGGATCAGGTCGGCGCGGTTCAGGTAGGGCACCAGGGCCTCGGCGCTGGTGCCGGGCCGCAGGGTCAGGCCGGCCGAAGCGCCGGCAGCGTGGATGCGGTCGAGCATGGCCGTCAGGTCGCCCTGACTCTCGACATGCAGGGTGATGTGGTCGGCGCCGGCCTTGAGGAACGGGTCGATGTAGCGGCCCGGCTCGGTCAGCATCAGGTGCACGTCCAGCGGCAGCGCGGTGACCGGGCGGATGCTCGCCACCACCGGCGGCCCGATCGAGATATTGGGTACGAAGTGTCCGTCCATGATATCGACATGGAGGACCTCGGCGCCGGCCGCCTCGACGGCGCGGATGTCATCGCCCAGGCGGCTGAAGTCGGCCGCCAGGATCGACGGTGCAATCCGCACCGGCCCGGGTACAAGCTCGGTCAAAGGATGTCGCGTGGTCATGGACAGCCGCGGCTCGAGGCCGCCTCCCCGATTGACTGCACGACAACGGCACGCGGCCGCCGTCGGCGCAGGATACGCAGCAAACACAGCAAGGCGGGTGCGACCGCGATGCGGTCACCCCGCCTTGGACACCGCCAGGCATGGCGCCTCAAGGCCATCACCGCCGAACACGGCCGGCCTCGACGGCAGACGCGCTCAGGCCTTGGTGATGCGGTTGGCGCGGATGCACCGCGTGCAGGCCTTGATGGTCTGCACACCCGTCTCGGTCTGCACGCGCACGTTCTGGAGATTGGGGTGGAAGGTCCGCTTCACGTTCTTGACAACGTGCTGACCGATACCGCCCTTCTTCTTAGCCAGACCGCGCCGGGTGATCGAGCCGCCAACCACCTTACCCTTGCCGCAGACATCACAGATCTTGCTCATGTGTCGACCCTCGTCGAAGCGTATGACTACGCCTTGTTGCCGCTCGCCGCATCACTCCCGTCCCGCCGGTGCCGCCGGCTGGCAACCGCCGCGATCCCGGATCCGCCCAGGCGAAGCTGGTGGGTTGGACGGGACTCGAACCCGTGCCCCACGGCTTAAAAGGCCGTTGCTCTACCGACTGAGCTACCAACCCATCTGGCCAAGGACGCCGGTGAACGAGTTGTGTAACGTACAGCCTGCCCAGGCCAGATCAAGCCCGCAACGCCGCCTTCTCTCCAGGAATTCCCGCCGGCCGGCGGCATTGCCGCGCGGCCGGCGCGGGAGTACAGTGCGGCACCGAGGCCAACCAGCGGCCTCGGACGGCGCCCCCTCCCCCGCGCATCGGCGTGCCTGACGGGAGCCTCGGCGGCGCGCCGGTGCGTCCATCTCCCATCTTCAGCAGCAGGCCCGACGGTGACGACTGCCCCGGTGATCGACCTCAGACGACTGAACCCGATGCAGCAGCAGGCGGTGCGGACCACCGAGGGCCCGGTGCTGGTCCTTGCCGGTGCCGGCACCGGCAAGACCCGCGTCATCGTCTGCCGCATGGCCTACCTCCTCAGCCGCGGCGTGGCGCCGGAGCACATCCTGGCCGTGACCTTCACCAACAAGGCCGCCCGCGAGATGCGCGAACGCGTCGCCGAACTGGTCCGCGGCGATGCCGCCACGCGGCTGACGGTGGGGACCTTCCACTCGTTCTGCTGCCGGCTCCTGCGCCAGCACATCACGCGCCTCGGCTACAGCCCCCGCTTCACCATCGCCTCGGATTCCTATCAGGCCGGCCTCGTCCGCAATGTCATGGCCGAACTCGGCTTCGCCGGCGAGGGCTGCGACCCCGGCGCCTGGCTCGGCCACATCAGCCGCGCCAAGTCCTCCCTGCAGACGCCGCCCGACATGGCCGCACAGGACTGGCCGCGAGCCGCCGACGTGGCCGTGGTCTACGAGCACTACCAGCAACGCCTCAAGGACATGGACCTGCTCGACTTCGACGACCTCCTCATGCTCACACACCGCCTCTGGCAGGAGCACCCCGAGGTCCTGGAACAGCACCGCCAGCGCTACGCCTACCTGCTCATCGACGAGTACCAGGACACCAACCTCCTGCAGTTCCAGCTCATGTCAACCCTGGCCCGGCCGCGCTGCAACCTCTGCGTCGTGGGTGACGACGACCAGTCCATCTACGGCTGGCGCGGCGCCGACCTCGGCAACATCCTCGAGTTCGAGCGGCACTTCCCGGGTGCGGCCGTCATCCGTCTGGAGCAGAACTACCGCTCGACGGCGACGATCCTGCAGGCGGCCAACGCGGTGATCGCGCACAACACCCGGCGCCACGCCAAGCAGCTCTGGTCGGAGCATGGCGAGGGCGACCGCATCCTGATGGTGCGCACCGCCGACGAGCGCGACGAGGCCCGCTTCATCGGCGATTTCCTCCTCGAGAGGCAGCTCCAGGGCGACCGCCCATGGTCGGACTTCGCGGTGCTCTTCCGCTCCAACCACCAGTCACGGCTGCTCGAGGAGGCCCTCCGCACCCGCCGCATCCCCTGCCGCATGGTCGGCACCAGCAGCTTCTTCGAGCGCAAGGAGATCCTCGACGCCCTCGGGCTGCTTCAGGTGGCCCTGCATCCTCGTGACGACATGACCCTGCTGCGGGTGATCAACGTCCCGCCGCGCGGTGTCGGCAGTGCCTCGATCGAGAAGCTCAAGAGCGCGGCGCGTCTCCTGCACCGCCCGGTGTTCGATCTGATGGCCAGCGACGCAACCCTCGAGGCGATGCCGGCCGCGGCGGCCGCCGCCCTGCGCGCCTTCCACGGCATCTGCGAACGCCACCGCGCCCGCCTCACGGACGGCCTCGCCGCGGACCGCGTCAGCGCCTTCCTCCAGGAGGTCGGCTACCTCGACGGCCTCGGACGCATGTACAAGCCGCGCGAGGAGGCGCTGCGCCGTCAGGACAACGTCATGGAGTTCATCCAGGCGGTGCGTGACTTCGCCCACCGCCGGCCCGGCGCCAGCCTCGAGGACTTCCTCGAGACCCTGGCCCTGCAGGATGCCAACGACCGCGAGAGCCAGGACCCCGAGGCCGCGGCCGGAGTCACCCTGAGCACGGTCCACGCCAGCAAGGGCCTGGAGTTCCCGGTGGTCGCCGTCGTCGGCCTGGAACGAGGCATCTTCCCGCACCTCCGCGCCCTCGAGGAACGCCAGGAGGACGAGGAACGGCGACTGTTCTACGTGGCCGTGACACGGGCCCGCGAGACCCTCGTCCTGACCCACGCCGAGCAGCGCCTGCGCCAGGCGCGGCCGATGCGGCAGCGCCCGTCGCCCTTCCTCGACGAGATCCCGGAGGCCTTTCTGCGCATCGGCACCCCCCGCGACGTCCTGGCGCCGGCCACGGCCGAGCAGGCTGCCGACTTCCTGGCGCAGATGAAGGCGGCCCTGGCCGCGCCAGGGCCGCCGCCGGGCAGAGCCTGACCGCGGCCAGAGGACGGCCCCTCAGACGAAGCGCAGGGGCGCGTAACAGCGCGGCAGGTGGAAGTTCTTCTCGTCGACCGGCGACCACGACGCCCAGTGCGGCTGGCTGGTCTGATCGCCGCATTTGTAGAAGTTCCCGCGCCAGTTCCGGCCTGCCAGGGCACCGACCGGACCGCAGTATGGCTCGAGAGCCGCGAAGGGCAGCCGGAACTGCACCAGCCAGGTCGTCGGTTCGGTCAGCTCCGGCTCGACGCGCTCCGGCAGCGAGTGCCAGAGGGCCACCTTGGCGCCATCCTCAGGACGCATGAAGTCGTAGTCGGCAAAGCCCTCGGGGGTGCGCCGGCAATCGCGCACGTACATGCAGAGGAAGGACCCGCCGGCGTTCATCTCGAGGTTGAAGTAGCCGGGGCCGACGTCCGGCTGGAAGAAGAACTCGACGCAGCTATCCCGGCAGACAGGCGCCTGGAAGCCCTGGTTGACGCAGCGTACGTAGCGGTCCTCGACGCGGAAGATGCCATGCAGTGCCTGGTCGTCGTAGAGCAGCCGGGCCTGAGTCCGCGGCCGGTGCGCACGGCTCTCGGGGCGGAAGCAGGCGATCTCGGCGGTCACCGCCGAAGCCCAGGCGGCATCCGACCAGGAACCACTCAGCGACGGGGCGGCGACGGCGCGGCGAATCTGGTATTCCATGACGGGATCTCCCTCTAGAGAGCGCTGAGGAACTGCAGGACGCGGTCCGCGTGCCCGGGCAGGCCCTCGTGGCCGAAGTCAGGGTAGGACACGTAGCGCTTGCTGCCGCGGATGCGGTTGTAGGCGGCGAACTGGGTCGAGGGCGGGCAGACCGTATCGTTGAAGCCGACCCCCATGAGCACCTCGGCCTCGATGCGCGGGCAGAGGAACTGCACGTCGATGTAGCTCAGCCGCGTGAAGAAGGCCTCCTCGCGCTCGTGGGTCGGATCGAAGCGCCGGAAGTAGTCCTTGAGTTCGGCATAGGCATCCTTGGCCTGGTCCATGAGCCAGACGCGGCGGTAGTCGCAGAGGAATGGATACAGCGGCGCGGCACGGCGGATGCGCGGCTCGAGGGCGGCGCAGGCCAGGGTCAGGCCACCGCCCTGGCTGCCGCCGGTGGCGCCGACGCGGTGCGGGTCGACTCCGGGCATGGCCATGACCAGACCGGCGAGCTGCGCGGCGTCCAGGTAGATGTGGCGGAAGAGCAGGCGGTCGGGCGTCGGCTCGTCGACGCCGCGGATGATGTGCCCGTGGAGGGTGTTGCCCCGGACACCGCCGACGTCCTCGCTGCGTCCCCCCTGCCCCCGGCAGTCCAGGGCCGCGACGGTGAAGCCCATGGCGGCATAGGCCAGCTTGTCGCACCAGTCGCCGCTGCTGCCGCTGTAGCCGTGGAACATCACCACGGCGGGGCGCCTGCCGGCCAGCGGCCGGGGCCGGATGAGCTTGGCGTAGACGCGGGCGCCGCCGACGCCGGTGAAGGTCATGTGGAAGCATTCCGCAAAGGGCACCTGGAACTCCGCGGGCACCAGCTCGACCTGCGGGTCGAGAGCCCGCATCTCGGCCAGACCGCGCTCCCAGTAGGCATCGAAATCGGCCGGCTTCGGGTGGCTGCCCTCGTAGACAAGGAGCTTCTCGAGAGGCATGTCGAACAAGAGTGGCATCGGCGTTCTCTCCTGCCTGCATCAACGACGCCGGGACCGGTCGGATGCCGCCCGAATGCGGCAGACGGCCCCCCGGGCGCCACACCATACACGCCCCCGGCCGGGCTGTCGACACCGGGGGACCATCGTCGCCGGGCTGCCTCAGACCGGCGACGCCTCCGCTGCCGCCGCCGGCGTCTGCCAGGGCTCGTCCAGGCAGTAGCCGGTGCCATGGAAGGTGGCCACCAGACGCCCGGTGTCGTCGCTGACGCTGACCTGGTAGGTGGCGATGCGGCGGCTGCGGGAGGCCTCCCTGGCCTCGGCCGTCAGAGCGCCGCCGCGGGCGGTGCGCACCCAGTTGATGCTGGCGTTGAGGCCGATGACCTTGACGGCATGCGAGTTGGCGGCCACCGCGAAGGCGAGGTCGGCCAGGGTGAAGACCGCCCCGCCCTGGACCGTCCCCAGGCCGTTGAGGTGATGCGGCTGCAGCGCCAGCCGGGTGCGGGCCCAGCCGTCGCCGCTGTCGACGATTTCGATGCCGGTGTGAGCCGCGAAGTGGTCGGCGCTGAAGATCGCCCTCAGCGCCGCGGTCGATAGGGTCGCCGTATCCATGACACGCTCCATTCCGCTCAGGTCGCGATCACCGCGGCACCCGCGCCATCACGTTGCGCACGTCGAAGGTGCCCGTCACGGCCTGCAGCGCCAGCGCGCCCGGCCCGAGGCCGGCCAGGTCCGGGTAGGCCGCGAGATCGCAGCGCAGGGTCTCCTGGTCGTTGATGACGACCGTCATCTGGGTGCCCCTGACGCTGGCCGTGAGCCAGTTCCAGCGGCTCATGGCGATGCCGGCGGACGCCGCCGGCGCCAGGCGGCCGTCCAGGCCGCCGCTCGAGTGCACGTCGCGCGGGTCCCAGCGGTCCTCGACGAGGGGTATATCGATGCCGTGCCCGGCGGGCGTCTGGCGCAGCCGCAGCGCCGCCCTGGCCCGACAGCCCAGGCGGAACTCGAAGCGCACCTCGACATCGCGAAAGGCGCGGCGCGTCTGCAGCGCCCCGGGCGCGCCCAGGCCGCCGCGCAGGATGCCGCCGGCGACCGACCAGCTCCCGGCGGGGAGCGCCCGCCAGCGCCGCAGGCTGCGCCCGTCGAAGAGCAGCTCGAAGCCCGCGGCCTCCTCGTCCTCGGTCAGAAACGCCGGCCAGGCCGGGATGACCATCTCACGGCGCTCGAGCATGGTCAGGAAGGCATTGTCGTCGGTCTTCAGCGGCAGCACCACGCGGGCGCGCCGGCGCGCCGATTCGTAGGTGGCGAAGATGAGCTGCGTCGCCCGCAGGGCGTTGCGACTGCAGAGGATCGACTCGCGGCCCGCCAGCAGGCACTCGAGCGAGTCGACGATGTGGCGCGTGGTGTCGTCGCCGACGACTTTCGCCGCCGGCGCCGCCACCGTCTCCCAGGGATGCCCCGAGCGCAGCAGCCTGACCTGGCGGTGGTCGACGTCGATCATGCCCTCGGAGCCGATGGCGCGAATCACCGCCGGCGCGGCGGTGCCCTGGCCGGTGGTGAGAACTCCGGTGACCTGGTTCGGCCACTTGATGTAGGCCATGCCCGCGGTCTCCAGACGGGCCCCGAAGACCTGGCTGTCATCGACACAGCCGATCTGCCCGAGGACC
>JAAYZO010000265.1 GCA_012514865.1 Lentisphaerota bacterium
CCCAGAAAGGCCGGCCCCGCGTAGAAGCGTCGTTTCCAGCGTCGCAGGCGTTCTCGCACCGTCGGTGGCCCTCGTGGCCAGCATACACGCGGGGCACGCCGACGGCAAGCGGCGGCAGACGGCTCCCCCGGCGGCCCCGGCCGGCCATGCGGCCGGGGCCGCCGGGGGAGCCGTGGCGCGACAGAATGGCACAGTCCGCGCCGGCGTCCGGCTTGTCCGGGGCGGTCCGGCGGGCTACAGTGGCACGCAGTCGGGCCGCGGCAGTCGCGGTCCGGTTCGGCCGTCGGGGGTGGCGGCCGAGTCTGTCGAGCGCAGCACCATGAAGAGCACCACCGGCTTTCTCGACCGTCTGATCGAGCGCATGGACCGGCTCGATCCGGCCAGTCTGCAGACCTATGTCCTGCGGCTGGTCCGTGAGAAGGGCTTTCTGGAGACCGTCTTCAACACCATCCGCGAGGGTGTGATCGTCATTGATCAGGGCCGGCGCATCCGTTTCATCAACAGCGGTGCCAAGGCCCTCCTGGGGATCGCCGAGGAGGCCGGCAGCCAGCGCATCGACCGCTACCTGCGCGAGGTCGACTGGAGCCTCCTGCTCAGTGCCGACCCGGAGCAGTGGCATCGGGTGAGCCGTCAGGAAATCGAGGTCTTCTATCCGCGGCACCGCTACCTGAGTTTCTATGTGGTGCCGGTCAACAGCCTTGACAGCGACAGCAACATCCCTCTGGCGACGCTGATCTTCCATGACATCACGGCGGCCCACGAGGACACCGAGAAGCACGTCGAATCGCGGCGGGTCGAGGCGATCACGATGCTGGCGGCGGGGGTGGCACATGAGCTGGGCAACCCGCTGAACAGCCTGACGATCCATCTGCAGCTCCTCGGGCGCTGTCTGCGCGGGCTGAACGACGCGGCGCTGCGTCAGGAGACCGAGGACCTCCTGGCGGTGGCGGTGCACGAGGTGGCCCGCCTCGACGGCATCGTCGCGAACTTCCTTCATGCGGTGCGGCCGGTGCCGCTGACGCTGGTGCCGCTCGAGGTGCGGTCGGTGCTGGAGAGCACCCTGTCGTTCATGCGTCAGGAGATCGAGAACCGGGCCGTCCATGTCCAGGCGGTCTTTCCGGACCACATTCCGCGGGTTCTGGGCGACGCCGCGCAGTTGCATCAGGCCTTCTACAACCTCATCAAGAACGCGGTGCAGGCCATGAGCGGCGGCGGTCAGCTACAGATCGTCTGCAGCACCCGCCCCGACTTTCTGGATGTGCGCTTTGTCGACACGGGGGCGGGCATCAGCGCCGAGCAACTGACGCACATCATGGACCCGTACTACACGACCAAGGCCGAGGGCACCGGCCTGGGGCTGCTGATTGTCGAGCGTATTGTGCGTGGCCACGGCGGCGAGCTGGGCATCACCAGCGAGGCGGGTGCGGGCACCGTCTTCACCGTCAGCCTGCCTCTGCGCGAGCGTCAGGTCCGCCTGCTGGAGAGCCGCAGCCGTGCCGCGCCGTCGGAGGACGCCGCCGGCCCCGAGATCCGCCGCTGAGACCGAAGGCCTGTTCCGGAAAGCCGCCATGACCACGCCACTGCCGACCGTGCTGATCATCGATGACGAGAAGAACACCCGCGAGGGCCTGCGCCGGGCCTTCGCTCACAAGTACGTCATCCTCCTCGCCGAAGACGCCAGCCGCGGCCTGCGCATCCTGGATGAGCAGCCCGTCGATGTGGTCCTGACCGACCTGCGTATGCCCGGCATCGACGGCATGGCCTTCACGCGCGACGTGACGGCGCGCGAGAGTGCCCCCCTGGTGATCATGCTGACTGCCTACGGCACCCTGCAGACGGCGGTCGAGGCGATGAAGGTCGGCGCTTACGACTACCTGACCAAGCCGGTGAATCTGGACAACCTCGAGATGGTCATTGACCGCGGCCTGGAGTCGCGGCGGCTGCGCGAGGACAACCGCCGGCTGCGCCTGGAACTCGACAAGCGCTTCGGTTTCGACAGCCTGGTCGGCAACTCCAAGGCGATGCTGGATGTCTTCGAGACGACGCGGCAGGTGGCCTCGGCGCGGTCGACGGTGCTGATCACCGGCGAGAGCGGCACCGGCAAGGAGCTGATCGCCCACGCCATCCACCGGCTCAGCCCGCGGGCCGAGCGGCCCTTCGTGGTGGTCCACTGCGCGGCTCTGAACGAGAACCTCCTCGAGAGCGAGCTCTTCGGCCATGAGAAGGGCGCCTTCACCAGCGCCCACGAGCGCGTCCTCGGGCGTTTCGAGAAGGCCCAGGGCGGCTCGCTGTTCCTCGATGAGATCGGCGAGATCAGTGCCTCGACCCAGGTCAAGCTCCTGCGCGTGCTCGAGACGCGGACCTTCGAGAGGGTCGGCGGCAGCGAGCCGATCGACATCGACGTCCGCCTGATCGCCGCTACCAACCGCGACCTGCATGCCCTGGTCGAGGCGGGGGGCTTCCGCGAGGACCTCTATTACCGCCTCAATGTCGTCAACATCCACCTGCCGCCGCTGCGTGAGCGCCACGACGACATACCCCTGCTGCTGAACCACTACCTCGCGGTCTCCGCCGAGGAGAACGGCAAGAGCCTCAGCGGCTTCACCAGCGAGGCGCTGAAGGTCCTCTGCGCCTACGCCTGGCCCGGCAACGTGCGGGAACTCCGCAATGCCGTCGAGCGCATGGTGGTCATGGCGCGCGGCTCGGCGCTGACGCTCAAGGATGTCCCCGCCGATATCCGCAACGGCGTCGACACGGCCCTCCAGGCCGCGCCGGCGGCGCCGGGCGAGGCCTCTCTCGATATCGATGCCAACGAGAAGGACCTCATCATCCGCGCCCTGCGCGAGACCCGCGGCAACCGCAGCGCCGCGGCCAAGGTCCTCGGCATCAGCCGGCGGACCCTGCACCGCAAGCTGCACGTCTACGGCCTGGAAGAGCGCTGAGGCGCCACAATACGCGGGCGCCGGGCGCGTTTGCCGGTCAGTTGATGGGCGTCGCCGCCAGGCCGGCGGGGGCCGTGCCGGGGCAGGCGAGGCTGCGGGTTGGCTGGAGTCGATGCAGAAGGAGTCTGTCGATGACGAAGCGCATGAAGGCATGGGCGGTGGCGGCGCTGGCGGTGGCGCCGTGGGTCGTGGCTCAGGAGGCGGCGCCTGGCGGGGCCGGTGCCCGTGGCGGCCGGCCGGGTGCCGGACCGGGTGCGGGTGCCGGGGCGATGCAGGAGCGCATGAAGGAGGCCTGGGGGGCCATGGACAAGGCGGCCTGCTTCCGGGCCATGGATGCCAATGCCGACGGCGCCATCAGCCAGGACGAGTTCAACCAGGCCGACTTCCAGGCCGTCTTCGGGACGGCCCTGCGTGATGCCCTCACGAAGCGTGCCGGCGGTGCCGGCGCCGGTGCCGGCGGCGGCTTCGCGGCCTGGGACAAGAATGTCGATGGCAAGGTCGTCGCCGAGGAATTCCCGCGCGGCGAGGAGGCCTTCAAGAAGATCCTGGAGCGTGCCGACAAGGACGGCGATGGCGCCCTCACGGCCGAAGAGTTCAACGCCTTCCGCGAAGCCGCTGGGCCTGGCCGCCCGGGCGGTCGTCCTGAGCGCGCCGGCAAGCCCGACCGGCCTGGCAAGCCCGCGCCGGCCGGGAAGGCTGACAAGGCTGACAAGGCTGACAAGGCCGACTGAGCCGGTGTGAACTGACGGGTACGGTCCCGGTGACCGCTCTACGGCCTCGAACACGGCCGGGGCGCCAACGCCGGGACAGGGTTGCGGCGGCGCCGCCTGTGACAGGGCGGCGCCGCCTTCTTCTTTCCCATCCGGCGCCTCCGGCGGACGTTTCGTCCACCGTGGACACCCACGGAAGGCTGACGGCACAGCCGCAAGCCTTCCGCCTACAGGATCGTCCGGCACTGGCCGCCGCCGGCCGGTCACGGACGGTCCTTCAGAGGCTGACCTCGTGGCCCTGTTCGGCGGAGGCGTAGAGCCCGGTGAGCAGGTCGATCATGGCGACGCCATGCTCCGGCCGAATGGTGGGCTCGGTGCGGCCCTGGACGACGTCGACGAAGTGGCGCAGGAAGGCGCCGTGCTGTTCGTACGGCAGCTTCGGCAGTTTCGGGGCGATATCGACGAGGGCCCCGGCAGTCTCGCCGAAGAGCGTCAGCTTCCAGTTGCGGAAGATGAAGCCGGCGCGGGTGCCGCGCAGTTCCAGGAAGACCGCCTCCTCGTCGATGTTGCTCGCCCAGGAGAACTCGAGCTGGAGGGCGGCGCCGTTGGAGAAGCGCGCGAAACCGATGGCGAGGTCCTCGACGTCGAAGACGCCGGCCGCCTTGGCCTCGCCGAAGGCGGCGTGGGCCGAGTCGGCGGGTGTCGAGGAGGTGGCGAAGGCGGTGTAGGTCGAGGCCGAGAGGGTGCGTGGGGTGGGGTTGCCCATGAGCCAGAGGGCCAGGTCGAGGAAGTGCACTCCGAGGTCGATGAGGGGCCCGCCGCCGGAGAGGCTCTTGGTGGTGAACCATCCCCCGCGGCCGGGTATGCCGCGGCGCCGTATCCAGCCGACTCGGCCGGCGTAGATAGCGCCCATCTGGCCCTCGGTCACGGCCCGGCGAAGGAACTGGAAGTGCGGCGTGAAGCGGTTATTCCGCATGGCCATGAGGACGCGTCCGGAGGCCTCGGCGGCGGTGGCCATGCGCCGCGCCTCGGCGGCGTTGATCGCATCCGGCTTCTCGGTGATGACATGCCGCCCCGCCGCGAGCGCCGCGACCGCGATCTCGGAGTGGAAGAGATTCGGGGTGCAGATGTCGACGGCGTCGAGGTCCATCGCCGCCAGGTCGCGGTAGTCGGCCACGGCCTTGGCAATGCCGTGCTCCGCCGCGAAGGCCTGGGCGCGCTCCGGGATGATGTCACAGACCGCCGCCAGCTCGACTTCGGGGTGCTTCAGCCACGTCGGCGCGTGGCAGCTCCTGAAGATGTTGCCGATACCGACCGCACCGACACGCAGCTTCCTCGCCATGGCACAAACCCTCACCCTGCCCTGGCCGCCTCAGCGGACGCGGCGAGAGCATCGTTGACTCTGGGGACCGGCACGGCAAGGACCGCCCCGAGGCGGCTCAGGGCGCCGTGCCATTGAAGAACTTATCACGTCCGGCCACGGTTTCACCGGCGCTGTCCGGGGTGACCCGGAAGCTGGCGGCGTGGCCATCGCAGTAGGCCATGTTGCACTGGCCGTTATGGGCCGGCCAGGTATGGCCGCGGCAGGTGTGGTTCGAGTCGCCGCCGGCAACATAGAGGTAGTAGCCGATGCAGGCG
>JAAYZO010000266.1 GCA_012514865.1 Lentisphaerota bacterium
AGTTCCACGGCGCCGGCACCGCCTCGACGAAGGCCTGAAAGCCGGCGCTGGGAACGACGTGACGCAAGACGATCACCTGGCACAGGCTGGTCGAAGCGACCATGGCCAGGTTGGTGCCGGTCAGCGTCGCACCCAGGAAACGCTCGGTGCGCGAGAGCATGTCGCGGATCAGGCCGGCACGCGGGTCGCCGCGCTGGGCCAGGTCGTGGATGAAGGCCTTGCTGGTCGAGGTGTAGACGGTCTCCGAACCGCTGAAGAAGCCCTCCAGCAGCACCAGCACCCCGACCATCGCGATGAGCGCCCAGAGTGGCAGCATCAGCCGTCCCTCCGGTCGGTCGCGGCGGGCGCCGTCAGGGTCAGCCGCACGGTCCCGACGCGCCGGCCGGCCATGCGCAGGACCTGGAAGGCGCAGACGTCGGTACTGACGCGGTCGCCGGGACGCGGCAGGCGCCCGAGTTTCTCCATGATCAGGCCGCCGACGGTGTCGAACTCGGCCGATGAGATGGGCACCCCGAGGGCGTCGGCGAGGTCGCGCAGGTGCAGGCGCCCGTCGACGTGGTAGCCATCCCGGACCGGCACCACGTCCTGTCGCGCGGCGCCCTTCTGCGGCGCCATGCGGCCGATGAGTTCCTCGACGATGTCGTTCATGGTCAGGATGCCGGCCGTGCCGCCATGCTCGGCCACCAGGACCGCGAAGCGGGTGCGGTTCTCCTGCATGATGGTCAGCAGGCGTTCGACGTTGACGGTCTCGGGCACAAGGAGCACCGGGAACACCGGCATGGGCTCCCATGGCCGCCGGCCGCGCTGCATCTCGTCGGCCTGCTGACGCCACTCGCCGAGGGTCTGCTGCATCGCCGGTGACTGCCGCCAGCGCGGCAGATCCATGGTGCTGACCACGCCCCAGATGTCGTCGAGGTCGTCATGGTAGACCGGCAGACGGGAGTGACGGCACTGGCGCGCCTTCTCGTAGGCCTCGGCCAGGGTGGCGCTGTCGCGGATGCCGATGACGTCGGTGCGCGGCACCATGACATCGCAGGCCTGCACGAGATCGAGGCGCAGGAGCCGTCGAACCATCTCGCGTTCGCGGGCGTCAGCGGTGCCCGAGGCCTCGGCCACCGCCATCATGGCGTCGATCTCGTCGCGGGTGACGTTGTCCCATTCCGCCGTGACGCCATGCCCGAGCAGCCACATCAGCACCTGCGCCGCCATACGAAGCAGGCTGCGCACCGGCGCCGTCAGCCAGGCCAGCGTCTCCAGCGGCAGGGCCACCCAGCGCGCCAGGTCGAGGCTGTGATTGCAGGCGATGGTCTTCGGCGTCAGCTCCCCGAAGATCAGCAGGAGCGGCCAGACCAGCACAATGCTCAGCGCCGTGCTCAGGGCCTCGTGACCGTGCGCCAGATGCGTCACCGTCGAGGCACACAGACTGGTGAGCAGGATGTTCACCGTCATGTTGCCCACGAGCAGGGTGCTGAGCAGGCGCTGCGGGTTGTGCAGGAGACGGCCGGCAGCACGCTCGCCGGCACTGCCCTCGCTCAGACGACGCACCTGCGCACGGCTCAGGCTGAACAGCGCCTTCTCCGAACCGGAGAAGAACCCGGAGAACACCAGCAGAATGACGATGGTGATGAGTTGTGGGAGGTATGGCAGCCACGTACCCATGCGCTAGTCCCTGAGCCCGTCCTGGCAGAACCCGGGAGCGCCGCCGCCGCGCCGCCGTCAACGGCGACGCACCTCATCGACCGCATCCACAACCCGGCGGCGCACCAGTCCCACCAGCCCCAACGTAGGGCATCGACCACCGGCCGTCAAGGACGCCGGCGAGGCCGGCCTCACGCCGCGCCTGCACCGCGGCACGCACTGGCCGGGCGGCGGCGCCAAGGGTATAGTCGCCGGTAACACGCCGCAGGCGATGCCCGGATGGCGACCGCGGTCTCAGCAACGCCGCCGGCATGGCCACAACCGGCCCAGCGCCCCCCGAGGAGTTCCAGGGTGATCCAGGACCGCGATATCCTCTACGTCGATAACCACCTCCTGGCCGTCAACAAGCCGCCGGGGCTGGTGACCCAGCCCTCGGACGCCCACGACGACAGCCTCGAGGGCCGCGCCAAGGCATGGGTCCAGAAGGCTTTCCACAAGCCCGGGGCCGTCTTCCTGGAAGCCGTCCACCGCATCGACCGCCCGGTCAGCGGCGTGGTCCTCTTCGCCCGCACCAGCAAGGCCCTCAGCCGGCTGAACGCCGGCCAGCGCCAGCGCCAGATGACGAAGCTCTACTGGGCCGTCGTCAGCGGCCGGCCGCCGGCGCCCGCGGGCCGCCTCGAGCACTGGCTGGTGCATGAGTCGCACCAGGCGCGCTGCGTCGACGGCCCCGGCGGCGAGGCCCGCCAGGCCATCCTCGAGTACCGCCTGGTGCGCGCCGAGGCCGGCCTGGCACTCCTCGAGGTCACCCTGCTCACCGGACGCTACCACCAGATCCGCGCCCAGTTCGCCCGCATCGGCCTGCCCCTCCTCGGCGATCGGCGTTACGGCGCCGCCAGCGACCTCCCCGGCGGTGCCATCGGCCTGCACCACCGCGCCCTGACCTTCCAGCACCCGGTCAAGGACGAATCGATCGAGATCGTGGCGCCCTGCCCCGACACGGAGCCCTGGCGCACCTGGTCGCGCTGAGGGGCCGGCGCGGGCGGGACCTCCCAGGGTGGCAGTCGACGGCCGAGGGGAAGAGTCTGACCCGTCTGACCCGTCTGTCGGGCGCCGGTGGCGCGCGGTGATGCCGAGCCGCTGCTCGGCGCTCCCGGCAGGGGCGCCGCTCCAGCCAGATCCCCGGCGCTCCCGGCAGGGGCGCCGGGGATGGCAAGGCGGAACATCGCTCGCCATTGGTGTGGAGCGCGAGTGTCCACAGACGCGAATGCGTCCACGAGCCGCAGCGGCATCGACAGCACAACGACGTGATGTTTCATACGAGGGTAGCCAGGTGAGCGCTGACGCGATCCTCGATCAGCCCTGGCCTCGCGGTGCGCACCTTTCCCAGGTCGGCAGGATGTACTATCTTCGCGTGTGCATCCGCCCGACCTCCTTCGGGCTCTCGGCTGACGTGGGATCAGGA
>JAAYZO010000267.1 GCA_012514865.1 Lentisphaerota bacterium
AACCAGCACGTCCAGCGCGGCGGGACGGTGCTGTTTGGGGAGCCCCATGGCACCCTGGAGGCGGCCGACACGCCGTGGAGCGGCCTGTTGCCGGTGCTGCCGTCGGGAGTGCGTCGGGTCGAGGCCGTGCCGGCCCTGGATGACTGGGGGGCGCGCTGGTGGTCGGCCCAGCCGGCGGCGCAGCGCGCGGGCCCGCGCCAGACTCTGGCCGATCGCGATGGCATTCCCTGTCTGGAGAGCAGCGAGCGCGGCGACGGCCTGACCGTCCTGCGCCAGGATGGCATGCCGCTGTTGCGCTGGCAGCGCTGCGGCCTGGGCCGTGTCGGCGTGGTCGCCATCGACCCATGTCAGACGCGCCTGGCCGACGGCGGCGTGATGGTGCCCCTGTGGAACCACATCCTGTCGCAGGCCCCGCCGGTGTTCTCGCTGGGCAATCTGGAGAACAGCCATACCCTGCCGACGGTGCTGGGGCACCTGACCGGCTTTCGCATTCCCTCGGCCGGCGCTGTGGCCTGGGTCCTCTACGGCTATGCTGTCGTCCTGGCGGTCCTGCTGATCGCCGGCTTCTTCTGGCGTCGGCAGGCCCTGTGCTGGACCCTTGCGGCGGTCTCGGGACTGGTGCTGACGGCCGGGCTGTTCGCCTGGGCGCTGCGTCAGAACGCCACCCGGCCGGTGGCCGGGGCGGCGCTGCTGGACCTGCGCGCCGTGACGGCCGAGAGCCACACCGGCACGGCCGTCGTCAGCCTCTTCGCGAAGAAGGACCTCGAGCCGGCCATCCGTGCCAGCGCGGGGGCGCCGCTGTTGCGGCCGCTGCCATCGCCGGCGCGCGGTAAGCGCCGCGAGCCGCTCGACGCGCCGCTGCTGGTACGCCACGCCGAGGACCGCGCCGGCCTGGCCGGCACGACGGTCCAGGCGCTCAAGCCGCGCGACTTCGGCCTGCTCTACGACCGCCCGGCGCTCTACGCCGCGCCGATCACCGTCCGCCTCGGCGATGGCCCTCTGCAGTTCGGCGAGGGGGCCCTCCCGGCCGGCCTGGCCGGACCCGACACGCGCTCATTCCTGCTCCTCCCGGGCGGGCTGCTGCCCCTGAGCCGGGAGGGCGACCGCCTGAGCGGCCTGGCCGGCGGGGCGCGGCTGCTCGAGACCGATCCGTTCCTTAATGACCTCGGCGAGTACGTCTCCGCCGGGGCCTTCCCCAGGCCCGCGGTGGTGCTCCTGAGCCCGGTCCGCCCCGACCAGGCGGACCTGCCCCTGGAACTCCCCGGCCTGGTCCCCGACGGCTTCCGCGCCTCGTTCCTCCCGGCGGTCCTCGAGTGCGGCCCCGGCCGACTGCGCCTGCCGCCGGAGCTGGTGCGCCTCGAGGCCGTCGAGCAGAGCGCCCGCAGTCTGGCGCGACAGGACCCCCGCGAGGGCACCATCCTGCGTTCGGCGCTGCATGTCATGGCCCTCGAAGTCGTCCTGCCGCCGCTCTGTGCCGACCTGCGTCTCGACGAGGTCAGCGTGAGCATCGACTACGGCAATGTCGGCGGGAACATCCTGATCGAGCCGCGCCTGACGCGCTCGCCCCTGGCCGGCCAGGCCCACGGCGCCGAGGCCGCCTGGGCGCGTGCCATCCCCGCCAGCCGCCGCGAGGGCGGTGCGTACCACTTCGACGGTGCCAGCCTCGGCGACCTGATCGAGCCGGCCTACGGCCGCTGCCGGCTCCTCCTGCAGGTCTCCCAGAAGGCCATGGTCCGTGATGCCACCGAAGCCGACCGCGTCAACCGCTGGCGGATGAACCGCCTGCAGGTCAGCCTCGCCGGCAGCCTGCCTGAGCCGCAGCAGACGAGAAGGTTCTGAGCATGATCCGTACCGAAAACCTCACCCGCGATTACGGCGGTGGCCGGGGCATCGTCGACCTGAACCTGCACGTGCCGCCCGGGACCATCTACGGCTACATCGGCCCCAACGGCGCCGGCAAGACCACCACCATCCGGATGCTCTGCGGCCTGGCCAAGCCGACGAGCGGCCGCGCCTTCATCAACGGCGTCGAGGTCACGCCCGCCAACCAGGCCAGCATCAAACGCGCCATCGGCTACCTCCCGGATATCTTCGGGGTCTACGACCAGATGAGCGTCTGGGAGTACCTCGACTTCTTCTGCGCCGCCTACCGCATCCGGCCCGCCGCCCGCGAGGCGCGCATCCGCGAGGCCCTGCACCTGACCGACAGCACCTACATGCTCGACTACCAGGTCATCAGCCTGTCGCGCGGCATGCGTCAGCGCATCGGCCTGGCCAAGACCCTCCTGCACGACCCCGCCGTGCTCATCCTGGACGAGCCGGCCGGCGGCCTCGACCCGCACGCGCGCATCGAGATGCGCCGGACCATCGAGCGCCTGCGCGACGTTGGCAAGACCATCCTGCTCTCGTCGCACATCCTGCCCGAGCTCGCCTCGGTCTGCGACCTCATCGGCATTCTTAAGAATGGCCGTCTGGTGGCGCAGGGCAGCGTCGCGGAGATCACCGAGCAGCTCCGCGAGAAGATCGTGCTGGTGGCGACGGTCGACGGCGGCGTGCCCAAGGCCGTCCGGCTCTGCCTGCAGCACCCGGGCGTCGACGAGGCCAGCGCCGCCGGCGACGAGATCCGCATCGTCTTCTCGGGGACGCGACCGGCCGTGGCCGACCTCACCGAACGGCTCGTCACCGGCGGCGTCCGCGTGATGTCTCTGCGCGAAGAGGAGCCCGACCTCGAACAGGTCTTCCTCACCGTGACCGGCGATGACGGCTCCGACGAGAATGAGCAGGGCTGAGCAATGCTGAGGCTCTGGAACAACCCGATCTTCCTCCGCGAGTTCCGCTCCTACACGCGCTGCCGCAAGACCCTGGCGCTGACCCTCATGGTGGTCTTCAGCCTGGCGGCGGTGCTGCACCTGCTCTGGCCGCGTACCGGGGTGTTCTCGGAGATCAACAGCAACGAGATCTTCACCGTCTTTCTCAACCTCAACCTGGCGCTGATCATCCTGATCATACCGGCCTTCGTCTCGACCACCATCACCCAGGAACGCGAGAACGGCTCCTTCGACCTGCTCTTCACCTCCCTGCTCACACCCGGCGAGATCATGGTCGGGAAGCTCTTCAGTTCCCTGGCGATCACCTTCCTGGTGGTCATCGCCACGATGCCGATCACGGCGGTGTGCGCCCTCAGCGGCGGCATCAGCATCGCCCTGCTGGTGAAGGCGTACTCGGTGGTGCTCTTTGCGACCCTCGGCTATGGCCTCTTCGGCCTCTGCCTCAGCGCGGTCTGCTTCCGCAGCTTCACGGCGCTGGTCCTGACCTACGTCGGCATGCTCCTCTTCGCGGGTGCCACCTGGCTGCCGGCGGTGCTTCTCGGCGACCTGGTCGGCCTGCAGGGCCTGTGGCGCATGGTGCGGGCGCTGAGCCCGTTCGAGGCGCTCTTCGCCCTGAACCACCCCGAGCGCTACGGCCTGCAGGTCACCGGCCTGTCGGCGGCGCTGGTGTACCGCTTCTACCTGGTCGGCATGGCCATCCTCAGCCTGGTCTGCTTCAGCCTCTTCTGCCTGTACGTCCTGCGGCCGCGCCGGCCGCGCCGGCCGCCGCGCGAGGGCCTCGTCACCGACTCGCGGCAGGCCCTCCGGCGGCGGCTGTCCTTCCCGTTCTACCTGGTCGACCCGCTGCGCCGCAAGCGCCCCATCGCCGGCTGGCGCAACCCGATCTACGTGGCCGAGATGCGCAGCCGCATCTTCGGCAAGCCGAAGGTGATCCTGCGGGCCCTCTCGACCATCATCGTCCTGAGCATGCTCCTGCTCCTGCTCGTGGCGGTGCAGTTCGCCTCGACCTTCGAGCCGGGCCTGGTGCGTATCGTGGCGATCATCTTCCAGGTCGGCGTGGTCGCCTTCTTCGCACCCGCGGTCTGCAGCGGCAGCATCACCGACGAGCGCGTCAGCGGCACCCTGACCCTGCTGCGGCTCACGCCCCTCCGAGCGCGCACGGTCGTCGCCGGCAAGCTCAAAGCCGGCCTGGTCTACGTCATGATCTTCCTGGTCAGCAGCGTCCCGGTGCTCCTGACCCTCAGCTACCTCGAGTCCGAGGCGGCCTACTGGCGCCTGGGGGCGTGGTTCGCCATCCTGGTGCTGACCGCGGCGGCCCTCGTCAGCGTGGGTCTCTGTGCCAGCACCCTGACGCCCACCACCGGCGCCGCCACGGCCGTGAGCTACGTCTTCGCCGCGGTCATCTGCCTGGGGACCCTCAGCGTGCTGCTGTTCGGCTCGCGCATCGGCCCGTCGGTCGAGGCCGCGGTGCTGTCGCTCAACCCGATCGCCGGGGCCTTGCAGGTGACCTCCGACGGGCTCTTCGACGACCTCCCGAAGATCTTCAACCAGCCACTGTGGGTGAACACGCTGCTGTTCCTGGCCGCCCTGACGGTGCTGCTGAATGTCGTGACTGCCCTCCGCGTCAAACGTATCTTCTCGCAACGCGACTGAGCGCCGCGCCGTCGGCGGCGAAGGAGACGCCCGTCCCATGGGCCCCGCGATTGTCCATTACATCACGATCTTCCCGCTCTTCCTGGCTCTCTGGCAGGACCGCCCGCTCACCGTCGACGACCTCCACCCGGGGCCCTACCCGGTGGTCGTCAGCGCCGAGCAGATCGCGCTGCAGCGCCAGGTCATCACCGCCGCCGACCGCGAGCTGCGCCTGACCATGGTCAAGGAGCTCCGTCAGAGTGGCGAGCAGGCTGCCTTCATGGTGCTCCTGACGCGCCTGGGCGAGGAGAAGGACCCCGGCGTCCTGGGCGCGGTGCTGCAGCAGCTCGAGATGTCGCCCTTCCGTCCCGCCGGCCTGGCCGGCGTGATCGCGCCGCTGCTGGAGCGCCCGGAAGAGCCGGTGCGTTACTGGGCGCTGGCCTTGTACGGCCGTTGCGAGGACGCGGATCCGGCCCGTCTCGTCGCGGCCCTCCAGGACCCGGTCGCGTCGATCCGCCTGGTCGCTGCGGCGCGTCTGCGCGACCGCCCTGACGACGTCACCACGGCGCTCTGGCAGGCCGCCCTCGACGGCAGCGACCCGGCCGTCGCGGCGGCCCTGAGTGCGGGCTTCTGCCGCAGCCGCGCCGGCGCCTTGGCCGGCGCCGAGGTGGCACGGGTATTCCCGACGGCCCACGAGGCCGTGCGACAGGCCATCGCGGACAGCCTGACCGACCTGGCGAGCGGTCTGCAGGAACGCCTCCTGCCCCTGGCGGCCGCCGATCCGGCCGTGGCGGTGCGCGGCGCCGCCGCGACCGCGATGGGCCGCCTGGCCCGCGCCAAAGACCAGCCGCGACTGCTGGCGCTCACGCGCGATGCCGACCCGGAGGTCCGCCGGCGCGCCGTGGCGGCGTGCCGGGCCTACCCCGATGCGTCCAGCCTGGTGGCCCTCATCGACCGCCTGCTGGACGAGCGTACGCTCGTTCGTCGCGAGGCCGAAGAGACTGTGGTGGCGATCCATGAGACCCTCGCCGTCGGCACCGCGACCAGCGCCCGCCTCGCCGCCGCGGCTTTCCCCGGCCGTGGGCACCTCTGCCGCGTCCTCGGCCGCGTCGGCCACCGCGAGGCCGCCCCGGCGATCCATGGCATCCTGCAGACCGAACGCGAACCGGAGGGCCTGCGTGACGCGGCCATGGCCCTCGGGCTGCTCGAGTACGACCCGGCGGCGGCCGACCTGGCACGCCTGGGCGCGTCGCACGAGAGCCCGGTGGTGCGCGAGGCCGTCGCCGAGGCCCTCGGAAGACTGGCGCGTCCCGAGAGCTACGACACCCTCCGGAAACTCGCCTTTGACGCTGAAGACCCGGTCCGCCAGGCGGCCATCCTGGGCATGGGCCGGATTGGTGATGGCGAGGCCTTCAATGCCACGCTGCTGAAGGTCCTCAACCAGGTCCGTGCCGGCATGTCCGGCACCAACCGCGCCGCTGCGGCCTGGTCCGCCGGGCGCCTGCGGCCGATCGACCCGGCGCTGGTGCAGCGCCTGCTTGTCCAGGCGACGGTACCGGTGGTCCCCGGCGAGATGGGCGAGATGCTCTTCGAGGAAGACCCGGTCATGGCCAATGTCGACATGGCACTGGCCGTGCTGGCGCGCGAGGACGCCGGAGCGCGCACGGCCCTGGAGGCCGTCTGCCTGGCGCACCGTCCGGCCCTGGCCGACGGCTCGCCGGCCTCCGGGCCCGGCGGGTTCGTGGCGAGTGCCGAGGTCGTCGAGTGCGCCCGGCAGGCGGAGGCCCATGCCCAGGGCCTGACCCCCACGCCGGGGCTGCGCCCGACCGCCTCGATGGCCTTCAGCGTCGAGCGCTACACGCCTGTGGAGCCCTGAGCTTCGGCGGCTCCGCGGCTGACCTACCGAGGAACGACCGCACCATGCAGTCTACCCGCCACCCGCATCCGCATCTCGACCCGCGCCAGCCCCGCCAGGACAGCCACCCGCAGACCAACCCGCCGGTCTTCGCCTGGAAGGCACCCCCCGAGGCGGCGCCCTTCGAGCTGGTCGTGGCTCGCGATGCCGGGCTCCGCGATGTCGTCCTGCGCCAGGACGGCTGCCTCGACCCGCTGGTTCTCCCCGAGCGGGCCCTCCAGCCGGGGGTGTACCACTGGACCTGGCGCGGCCAGGGCTGCGAGGGCGAGGTCTTCCGCTTCACCGTCGAAGCGACGGCCGCCGTTGTCGAGGTCCCGCCGGTGCGCGACTGGCTGGCGGCGCTGCCGTCGGCGCATCCGCGGCTGTACGTCACGCCGGACCAGGCCGCGGGCTTGCCAGGCGATCCACTCCTGGAGGCGGCGCGGCGCCAGGCGGCGGACTGCGCCGGCGAGCTGCTCGGGTCGTCCCACGACCTGGCCGAGCCTCCGTACCTCCCCGACCGCCGCCAGGACTACGGCGCCTTCATCCGCGCTTTCGGAAGCATCATGTGGGAATCCCGCGCCTTCGTGGCCGGCGCTCAGGCGCTGGCGCTGGCGCACCTCCTGACCGGCCGGGAGGACTTCGGCCGGGCTGCCTGCCGGCGCCTCGACGCCATCGCGCACTGGGACCCCGAGGGTTCGACGCACCTGGCGCACAACGACGAACCGCATATGTCGGTGATCTGGAATGGCCCCGCCGCCTGCGACTGGGCCTGGGACTGCTTCACCGACGAGGAGCGCGCCCGCGTCATCGCGCAGTTCCGCCGGCGCGGCGAGATCACCTTCGAACACATGCACGGGCGCGGCGCCTACGGCATCACGCGCTTCGACTCGCACGCCGGCCGCGAGATCGTCTTTCTGGCCCTGCTGTCGTGGGTCTTCCATGGCCACATCCCCGAGACCGAGCGCTGGCTGACCTGGCTGCGGCCGGTGCTCTGCGGCATCTGGCCGGTCTGGGCCGGCGACGACGGCGCCTGGGCCGAGGGGCCTTCCTACGGCCAGGCCTATGTCACCATCATGCAGATGTTCGCCACGGCGTTGAAGCGCACCACCGGCGTCAACCTCTACCGCCGGCCGTTCTGGCGCGCCCATGGCGAGTGGCGGCGCTGGTGCCTGCCGCCCTACGCCGAGTGGATCGGCTTCGGCGACCACACCGAGCGCTGGCGCAGCGGCTGGATCGCCAACGCCGACCTGGTCGAGGTCATCGCCCGCGAGGCCCCGGCGCCTGAGCTGCTGCCGTACGTGGCGCAGCTCCGCCGCGAGGCGTGCACCTGCGAGCCCCGGCCGGGCGTCGATGCCGAGGCCCTCGGGATCACGCCCCAGCTCCTCCTGGCAGCGCCGCCGCCCGCCGCCGGCGCCGCGGACCCTGCGGCCGCGGCGCCGGAGCCCAGCCTGCGGGTCTTCCCTGCCGCCGGATGGGCCGCTTTCCGAACCGACTTTGCGTCGCCGGAACGCGATATCGCCCTGATCTTCCGCTCGTCGCCCTTCGGCTCGATCAGCCACTCGCACGCCAACCACAATGACATCGTCCTGCACGCCGGCGGGCGTGTCCTGGCCATGCCCAGCGGCTACTACGACGGCTATGGCTCGAATCACCACGCCAACTGGGTCTGGCATACCCGCAGTCACAACTGCCTGACCCTCTCCGAGGCCGGCCAGATCATGCGGTCGCCGGCCGCCGTCGGACGCCTCGAGGCGCCCTGGGAGGACGACCGCATGGCCTACGTCTGCGGCCAGGCCGATGCCGCCTACGCCGACCGCGCCCGGCGCTGCCGACGCCATGTCGTCTTCCTCAAGGCCGAGAGGGCCTTCGTCATGATCGACGAGTTCGTCGGCGCCCCCGGGATGGTCTCGACACCGCAGTGGAACCTGCACGCCTGGGCGCCCTTCGCCGCCGACGAGGCGGCGCGCGCCTTCGTGACCCGCCGCGAGGGCTGCGCCCTGCACGGCCACGTCCTCTACCACCACAACGGCTTCTTCTCCCTCAGCGAGGGCTGGGACCCGCCGCCGCAGGCCCGCCACCCGAACCCGCAGTGGCGACCGCAGTACCACCTCCGCTTCAGCCCCGGTGGCCTGTTCCCCGCGCTGAACCTGGCCGTCGTGCTCTGCCCGGAGACGCCCGGGGCGCCCGCCACGACCGTGAGCGCTGCCGCCGCGGGCGCTCTGGAGACCGCGACCGTCGGCCGCTGGCGCCTGCGCCTGCGCCGCGAGGGCCGCGGTATGGACCTGGACGGCGCCGCCCAGCCCGAGCTGCTGGCCGTCTTCGAGGACGGCGACAGGCGCTACGCCCTCGGGGCCCATGGGATGACGATCCTGGGCTGAGCGAGACCCCTGCCGCGGGGACACCGGGGACACCAGGGACACCAGGGACACC